>JACMPG010000199.1 GCA_014377625.1 Spirosoma sp. | reverse complement strand
TACCCGCCCGAATACGCATCGAACTCTGCATTTAGCCGTCGGCGTTTGTCGGTAGCGAAGTTGGCGAAGAAGCCGCCCGTTTTATAGGACGTGTTCTGAGCCAGTTCCCGCCCGTCTGAATTGGTCGGATCGAAGGGAAAAAACAGGTAGGTGTACTGGCGGGAGTAGCCAGCGTAGCCCTCAGCCGTATTTCTGAACTGCACCGAATAGCCATAGTCTGCCGAGCGGTCGGTCACCTGGCCACCAATGTTGCGGATCAGCCCGGCCCCCAGATACGCCCCGTGCGAAATAAGCGCCCGGTTGCCCTTCACGTAAAACGTCGTTGTGTTTTCGGTATAAAACCGCCAGAAACCCAGGCGCGGTACGTAGCCTACGTCATTGACGCGGTAGTTCTGACCAACGTATTCGTATAGGCCGGATAAGGAAACGTTTCGGCTGGTGTAAAGCAGATTGGCACCGTGCGTCAGCGCATCATTGAGCGCGTAGGGCTTGATGGCTTTCTGAAAAAACACCTTACCACTCCAGCGGTTATCATCGGTTTGCAGATTGTATTCCAGCCCGCCAATGCGTGTAAACTGGCTGCTGTCTGCCGGGCCGCCTACCCGCTGTCGGTTTACCAGAATAGCCCCGATATTGGACCGGCCAAAAACCTGCCGTTGTACCACTGCCACGGTGTAATTTTGTCCATCAATGCCTTCTTTGGCCCGAGTTGCCGTTTGCGTATTCAGCAACCCCACTCGCCAGTCGCGACCTATTTTGCCGCTTAGTCTGGCACCATACACCAGCGGATTCTGCACAATAACGCCCGTACTGGTATCCCGCGCAATACCGATCCGCCGACTGAAAAACGGACGTATCTGCTCCGAACCGAAGTTGGCAAACAAGTCCTGATTCTCGATAAAGAACTGCCGTCGTTCCGGATAAAAAATCTCGAAGCGGCTTAGGTTCGTTACCTGCTGATCGGCTTCTACCTGCGAGAAATCGGGATTCACGGTCAGGTCCAGATTCAGCGAGGGCGTAATGCCGATTTTGGCGTCAAACCCTATGCCGGGCTTAAATTCGCTCGTGCCGCCTTCGTTGCGCCCGTCGATGTAGCGACCACTCGTGTACGGAATCAGTGAGATGTTAGGGCCGGGATTGGGGAGGGGCGTGCTGAACCGGACCGTGTCGGCAAAGGCCATTGCTGAAATCCGCATAGCCACCGGCACCCGTTTCCAGGCCGTCCGCTGGTTATTTTTGAGGTCGTGCCGGGCAAAATTCATCAGAAAAAACGACGTGTTTTTCCGATACCGGATCGTCTTGAGCGGAATCATCAGCTCGGCCTGCCAGCGGTCATCGAACACCCGCACCGCTGACCGCCACTTGTTGTCCCATTCCGCAGCTACCCGTTCACCGTTGAACATCTGCCCTTCGCGCTCAACGCCAAACGGGGTCACGTTAAACGTAAAGCCATTGATGCGGTCCCCAAAGGGGTCCATATACACCGTAAAGTTGTCGTTCTGGTCCCACTCAAAGTCCCGTTTCAGCGATGAGGCAATGAATGGCTTGCGCCGGTCCTTGTCATAGCAGATCACTGCCACGTATAGATTATGCTGATCGTAGGTCATCCTGACGTCGGTATGGTTGTAGGCGGGTAGCGTATCGTTCGGGAAGTTCTGAACGAAATTGCCCGCCACCGTAGCTCGTTGCCAGGCCGATTCACTCAGATTACCGTCTACCCGAATCAGCGAATCGGTCGGCATGATTAGCAACGACTGCGCAATGACTGGTTTGTAAAAGAAAAGAAAAACAAGCAGGAGAGAAGATAAGCGTAAACAAGGGGCCATATAGTCGTAGATGAACGACAAAGCTAATACGCGTTGGCTCGTTCTGGTCGTGAACTGTGGGCAACGGAGTAACTGGTTGATTACTGGTCTGATCCAGCCGATATTATTTTTTAAAAGAAACAGCCAAAATTGGAACGTAAATTACCAGTGCATGGGTTACATGACTGAAAAAAGGGCGTAACCATAAAATTTTTCGGATTTATTTGGAAACTAATTTTATTGTGTCGTCCTTCGCTTAAATTTTTAACAAGCAATGCAAACAGGAACAGTTAAATTCTTTAATGAGACCAAAGGATTTGGATTCATTAAACCCGATGAAGGCGGTGAAGACATCTTCGTACATGCTTCCGGTCTCATCGATCAAATTCGCGAAAACGACAAGGTTAAGTTCAATGTCGAACGCGGTAAGAAAGGCTTGAATGCCGTGAACGTCGAAATGGCTTAATCGTAAGATATAGATCCCGACACCCGTTGTAAAAACATGCTTCACGGCATGTTTTTTTTTGCCCTCTCGGTTCATACCGCCATTTTTGCCCGTATGAATCCTGATTCCATTGACCAGCGCATTGCCCGGCTCCTCCAAATCAACGTTCGCTCCGTTGCCGCCACCCTCAATCTGCTCAACGACGGTGCCACCGTCCCGTTCATTGCCCGCTACCGCAAAGAAGCGACCGGCCAGCTTGACGAACTCCAGATTGGCCAAATCAAAGACGTACAGCAAAAGCTTCTCGACCTCGACAAACGGCGCGATACCATCCTGAAAGCCATTGACGGGCAGGGAAAACTCACCAGTGATCTCCGCCGAAAAATTGAAACCGCCGACTCGCTCATCGATCTCGAAGACCTGTACCTGCCGTATAAACAAAAGCGCAAAACCCGCGCCATGCTGGCCATTGAGCGCGGGCTGGAACCACTGGCCAATCTGCTCATAACCCAGCGCGAGGCTAATCCTGACCGGATCTCCCAACGCTACCTCACCGACGCCGTACCGACTACCGACGATGCCCTTCAGGGTGCCCGCGACATTCTGGCCGAACGCATTGCCGAAGACCTCGATGCCCGCCAGCGCACCCGTAACCTGTTTGAGCGCGAGGCCATCATTAAAGCTGTGGTTAAAAAAGGTAAAGATGCTGAGGGGGTCAAGTACAAAGATTATTTCGACTATGCCGAACCACTCCGGCGCGTACCGTCGCACCGGTTGCTGGCCCTGCGCCGGGGCGAAGCCGAAGGGTTCCTGAACGTAAGCATCGGCCCCGCTGAGGACGTGGCTCTGGACCGACTGGAGCGGCAGTTTCTTTACCCGAACGGTGCTACCGCCAGCCGCGAACAGGTAATGCTGGCCATTCGCGACGGCTACAAACGATTGCTGAAGCCCGCTATCGAAACCGAATTTGCCGGACTGTCAAAAACCAAAGCCGATGCGGACGCTATTCAGATCTTCACCACCAACCTGCGCCAGTTGCTACTCAGCGCGCCCCTCGGTCAGCAGCGGGTGCTGGCCATTGACCCCGGGTACCGCACCGGCTGCAAAACCGTTGTCCTTGACGCTCAGGGTAACTTACTCGCCGATACCGTATTGTACCTGTCGCAGTCCGAAAATCAGAAAAACCAGGCTGCGCAAACCGTTCAGAGGCTGATTAGCCAGTACAAAATCGACGCTATTGCCATTGGCAACGGTACGGCGGGCCGCGAAACCGAAACGTTTGTGCAGAGTCTGAATCTCGGCAAACCCGTATTTATGGTCAGTGAGCAGGGCGCGTCGATTTATTCGGCGTCGGAGGTGGCGCGGGCCGAGTTTCCTGATAAGGATATAACGGTGCGCGGAGCCGTCAGCATTGGCCGACGATTAATAGATCCTTTGGCCGAACTGGTTAAGATAGACCCGAAATCTATTGGGGTAGGGCAGTACCAGCACGACGTTGACCAGAGTGACCTGAAACACAGCTTAGACAGTGTGGTAGAAAGCTGTGTGAATCAGGTGGGGGTGTCGCTTAACACGGCCAGCGCTTATCTGCTGCGGTACGTGTCTGGGCTGGGGCCGCAACTGGCCGAGAACATTGTGAGTTACCGGGCGCAAAACGGTGCGTTCGTTTCGCGCGAGCAACTCCGTAAGGTGCCGCGGCTGGGGCCGAAAGCTTTTGAGCAGTGCGCCGGTTTTCTGCGGATCGACAAGGCAAAAAATCCGCTCGACAACAGCGCGGTCCATCCCGAACGGTACGCTGTGGTCACGAAAATGGCCGCCGATCTGAACAGTACCGTACCCGATCTGATGGCACGTTCCGATCTGCGAAAAGAAATCAAACCTGACCGCTACGTTTCTGCCGATATTGGCCTGCCCACCCTGCGCGACATCCTGGCCGAACTTGATAAGCCGGGCCGTGATACCCGTGAGCAATTATCTGCTTTCGAGTATGACGCCCGCGTCCGGTCTGTGGACGATTTGCACGAAGGCATGGTCCTGAACGGGGTGGTTACGAACGTAACGGCCTTTGGTGCGTTTGTCGATATTGGTGTGAAGCAGGATGGGCTGGTACACATCTCACAGTTGGCCAATACGTTTGTTTCGGACCCGAAAACGGTGGTGCAGGTGTACCAGAAAGTAAAAGTTCGGGTGCTGGAGGTGGATACTGCCCGTAAACGCATTGCGTTATCCATGAAAGATGTTTAGGTTTAGAAAACATAACCCAAATTATATGCCTTCTCGCTGGTTTCGGGTCGTCGGCTGGCCTGCTTTGCTCAGCATTTCGCTGCTCACGTCGCTCAATTCCTGCTCCGCATTGCGGTCGTCCGGCCCTTCGGTCAGTCGGCGCGAACCGGCTGGTAAAACCACTGCCCGCCGAACGGTTTCGCGCAACACATCATCCCGAAAATCCGCTGCGTCGTCGCGCGTGGAGGGTCGGGTTGTGGATAGCCGGACGTACGTAAACCGGTATGTGCCGGAGGTGGTCAAAGTAGCCCGTACTTACACCGGAACGCCTTACCGAACGGGTGGCAACACGGCCAACGGGATCGACTGTTCGGGACTGGTGCAGGTGGTGTTTAATGAGGTGGGGCTAAGGATGCCCCGTATTTCATGGCAACAGTCGGAGGTGGGGCATGAGGTCGAAGTAGCCGAGATCAAGCCGGGCGATCTGGTCTTTTTTGTGCCGGATAAAGGACAGGCGGGCTACGTTTCGCACACGGGCATTGTAACGGAGGTGAATGGTCCCGGCAACATCCGGTTTATCCACGCATCATCGTCGCGGGGTGTACGGGAAGACAACCTGTATACCGATTATTTCAAAGGCCGTTTTGTAAAGGCTCTGCGACCATTTTGACGCAGACACGGCCATACTAAACAGCCCCGCTTTTTGTGAAGGCGGGGCTGTTTGATGAAAGAAAATCAGTGAATTCAAACCACCGGCTCGGCAGTTGCTATGATTTCCTCGAGCGTAGCGCGGTTTTTGTTTTTGAGCCGCATTTCTAAACTCAGTGCTTCATTACGGGTGTCGAACGCCTGCGTAAACTTTATCTCCCAGGGTTTGCCGTCGGCGGTATTTGGGTTAGTTTTGGCGTTGTGCTGCCACAGGCTGATACGCATATCTTTGGCCTGGCCAATGAAGTAGCGGTCGGCAGAGGGGCTGTAAATGATGTAGACGGTGTGCATTAGATATGGTAGCTGGACCAGTATCAAAACTACGGAGATGTTGATCCAAAACAAACATAACCCGATTTAAAGGTCAGTTTGACCACATCAGATAAAAAAAACAGGCAGGGATTGACATGCTCTTTTTTTATCCTCATATTTGCACTCTCAAATCAGCAAACGGGGGATTAGCTCAGCTGGCTAGAGCGCTTGCATGGCATGCAAGAGGTCATCGGTTCGACTCCGATATTCTCCACTT
>JACMPG010000198.1 GCA_014377625.1 Spirosoma sp. | reverse complement strand
GACGCTATGCTGCTGCTGCTTCGGCGCGAAAACCTGTACGCCCACCACATCGAAGGCAAACGCCACGACATCGGCAATAAACTCGATTTCCTGAAAACTACCGTTGAGTTCGCGCTCAAACGCCCCGAATTCGCCGACAAGTTTCGGGCCTTTCTGGAGGAGATTTTGAAGAAAGATTGAGGTTTTTTTTTAACACAGAGCAGACGGAGGTTTCATCATTTATATAGAGAGCGACATAACTAAACAGAATTCGGAATTGGAGATTTCCAGAATATGACATTCCAAGTGCTTTAAAGTCTTGGCTATGATTTTCATGAAAGGAGTTCATGAAACGTTCCAGTTAGTCGGGTTGGCTGATGATGACACGTTTTCTCATGATGCAAATTTGCATTTTGCCAATCAACGTTTCTAAATAGTTCTGTCGTTCTCTGTAGCAGAGACAATGTACTCTGTGAAACCTCCGTCTGTTCCGTGTTTGAAACTTTACCGCACCCGCACTGACAAACTTACTTCGTCATCCTCCCCATTTTCATACCCATTGCCTGGTGTAGAGTCGGGATCGTCAGGGGTAGCGGCTTGTATCTGTGCTTTTACGGTACCGGCACTGGTTGCCTGTACCGACAGCACCAGCGCAGTTGAAGCACCGGCCAGAATGCCGGATAATGAACCTGTTATCGTCTGCCCGTTTATTACCAGGCCCGCGCTGCTGACCAAGTGCCAGCCGGTGGGTAGCAGGGTAATCACACTGACGTTACTGGCTGTAGCCCCGCCCCGGTTGCTGACGGTCAGGCTCAGCATGAACGGTTGGTTAAGTATTGGAGTCAGGGTACTGGCGGCCATGCTCAGGCTCAGATCGGCTTTCGCAGGGTCGGTGGGGGGCTGGCTGGATTGTACGGAGGGTAGGGGTGTCTGGTTGGGATTTGGCGAGACGAATACTGCCGTACCGGCGTCGGGGGTACGGAGGTCGAACTGGGTAGCATCGTCCTGGCCGTCTTCGGTGCCGGAGTTGGGCTGACTGTCGGGGTCGGGCAGGGAGCTGCTGGTAATCTGGGCAGCCATAACGTATTGCCCCGGCTGGTCGGGCTTCACCCGAAATACGAACGACTGACTGGCATCGGCCAGAACATTTACTGGTCCAATGTATATAACACCATTACCAGAACTGACCGCTACCGACTGAGCATCCAGAAATGTCATATTGGGCGGTAACAAACTCTGCATCTGTACGCCCGTTGCCGCAACCGGGCTGCTGTTGGTTAGTGTCATTGTTACAGCTACGGACTGATCTACGGTAGGCGTCCGGGTATCGGACTGCATACTCAGCGAGAGGTCGGCCCCAACGCAGATAGTAAACGGCAGGCCGGGTGCACTAGCCACGGCAGGACTGCTGGCCACTACACGCAGCCGATACTGGGTACCCATAGGCATACTGACCGGCAACTGCGCCACAAGTGGACTGCCGGTGCCGGTAGCTAACGTTATTTCGCTGGCGAACGAGCCGGTCGCGTCTGACAAACGGAGTGTATATACGTTACTGAAGTTCAGCGGTCCATTTTCTACGTCGAAGGTCACGCTGACGGGGGTGTTACATGGCTGAACAGGTTGCTGGCCAGTGAGGGTCAGCACGGGCGGAACCCCAGAAACAGGCTCCATAGCCTGGTAAAGAATGTTTCGGTAGCTGAGTAGCTCTCCATTAAACGACACGCCTAATCCGCTATCGCCTTGCTTTCGGATCGATAGCCGGTAACGACCCGGTGGCACACCGCCTACGGCGAGCATCACCGGTGGGTAGTTGCGGACGTAGTTGAAATCGGCAAATTCAGCGTAGTCAGGTGCCTGACTAACCGGGGGAACTACGTACCAGCCGGTATCGCTGAAGCTGCCTCCATCTGTTGGCTCCAGCCGGATCTCCACGGGTCCGGTGGCCTGTATCATTCCGAAAAAACTGTGACTTGTCGGCTCGTAGCGGTAGCCAATGCGCTGGATGATGGGGTCGGCGGTGCCACTGATTTCGGTTAGACGCAGCACCGGTTGCGGGGTGGTGGCAGTGGCAAACGCATTGACGGTAAACGGTTCGCTGAGGGTACCGGTCAGGGCGGGGTGCGTGGCCACAGTACGGAACTGGTACTGACCGTTGGGCAGGCTGGCGGGCAGCGTAAACAGAATCGGATTGTCAGTACTGCGGCCTGATTCAGCCACCGTAGTCCCGTCGCTGTTTCGGACGAGTTGCGCAAAGTGCTGGTTACCAGTTTCCTGCGAATTACTGCGCACCGAAGCTACCACAATGATTTCGCCGGGGCGTCGGGTCAGGGGCAGGGTATAACCGCTGGTAATCAGGCTGGCCTCGCCGTTGATGGTGGGTAGAACCGGGCTGGCGTTCTGAAAAAAAGTATTGCTAAGCTGCTGATCCCACGTATTCACAAACCGGACGGCCCCCTCACCGGCCATATGCATATTGTCGGGCCGGTTGGCAGGGCCGATGATGGTATCGGTGGCGGGACCGGGAAATACGGCTGGAACCTCGGCAATGAGCTGATTTTGAGCGGCAATAACGGCGGGGTTGGTTTGCCCGCCAATGTAACTGGCCCGTGAGACCATCCACGGCAGTGCAAAACCCGCCTGCTGACGACTTTTCTCGATCACCTGCCGGACGTTATTGAAATACGTTTGCTGGCTGGTGTACTGATCGCTCTCGCCCTGATGCCAGAGTACGGCCCGCGCCCCGGTCCGGGCTACATAATGCAGTAGTACCGCACCAAGCCGCCGGTACACCGCTGAGTTCTGAGTAGGGCCAATGTTGCCCGCTGCCGACTGCTGCCACTGATCGCTGGAGGTGCCGCCAAGGGCCGCACCCAGAAATAGCACAGGTACGCCCAGCCGCTGCACGAGCTTATCGCCCAGCATCCCCCAAATGTGGGGCGGCTGGCTCGGTCCGATGTTGCTGCCGTAGCTGATGTGGCCGAACCGCAGCGGTAGCAGTTGCTCACTGATACTATCCTGCCGGAAATCGACGCAGGACACCCGGTCTTCTGCCGCGCTCGGTACCCGCTGAAACCCGCCAAACATATTGCTCTGCCCGGCAATAACAAACACTTCGCCCACGCCCACCCGGTTTACGCTGGTCAGGTCCAGTACGGTACTGCCGTTTTTGGCCCGCACGTCAAGCCGGTACCAGCCCGCCGTTACGGTTACACTGCCCCGAAAGGCTTTGGTATCGCCCAAAAACGAAAGCGGTGTCCAGGTCGTAACCTCACCCTGCCCAACGGCAAGGGGAACAAAGCGGGCTTCGACGGTAGTAGCAGTTGACGGGGTAAGTCCGGCTACGAGGACGGTTGCGGAGTTGGCGTTGTTGCGCTGAAAAACCATGCGCGGTACGGGACTGCTGACACTGAGTTGCGCCAGCGTGAGGGTAGGCCATAGACAAACTAACGTCAGGCAGTACCAGAGACGAAGAATAGACATGTTTTCAGGTGTGAGTAAACTGAGTCACAAATAAAAACAAGTCTGTTCTTCGTATAACGTTAAGTAACTAAACGGTAGCCTTTACCCGTAATGCTATCAGGCAGATAGTCGGGTTCACTAACAAAAAATTGTCAATTCAAGACTCGTATACCGAGTTGCGCTTCATTGTATTCGCCGTTGTTGTTGTGGCGATGTTACCCACCGTAATATGCAGTGCCCCCAGCGAACGCTACGCCGTGCTGTCTACAAACGCCATGTTGGGTAGCATTTGGCTGCTGACCCGCCAGCCGGTGGCATCGAGTGGTCCGGCGTTGTTGACCCCCAACTGTTAAAAAGTGAGTAGCCTATGTGGCGTAACCAGCTTTGTGCTTAATTGAATTCTATTCGGGGAGAATGACAGGTACCAACATTGCTACGTTATTTCAACGCTTCGATTCTTTGAACGTAGGCGTTATTGGCGACTTCGCACTTGATTTATATTTTAAATTACGAACCAGCACCGGTGAATGCTCCCTGGAAACCGGGCTGGATGTGTTCTGGGGTAGCCAGGCCCGCGCTTCACTGGGAGCGGCTGGCAACGTTGTTCAGAATTTACGCGCTCTGGGGGTGACGAATAGCTGGGTGATTGGCTGCGTAGGTGACGACCTGTTTGGGCGCGAAATGCAGCATCTGTTGCGGGTGCAAGGGGTGCAAATACCGTACTTACAGACAGTAACTGAGCAGTGGGATACCTGCGTTTATACCAAACCCAGTCAGGATAGACAGGAAGCCAATCGAATTGATTTTGGTACGGCCAATGCACTACCTGATGCGCTGTTCGACGGGTTGCTTACCGGCCTGGAGCAACTATTGGCTGATCTGGATGTCCTCATCATTAATCAGCAGTTTGCTAACCCGTTGCTGACCCAAAAACGGGTAGCGGTGCTCAATCAGTTAATGGCCCGTTTCCCCAAGGTTCGGTTTGTAGCAGATATGCGCGATGTGGGGATGTCTATTCGCGGGGCTACGCTAAAAGTGAATACAGCCGAACTCGCTAAATTCCTCAATATTGACCCGCCCGCTGACCCTGATCTGGCCTGGTGCACGGAGCAGGGAACAGCCTTTCGGAAGCAAACGGGTGGTCCGCTCCTGATTACCCGGGGTCATTCGGGTATTTTGTACCTCGATGATGCTGAGACACAGCTAATTGACGGCTTACCGCTGCGTGGTGAACTGGATACCGTAGGGGCTGGCGATACCGTTGTGGCAACCTGGGCGGCCTGTATAGGTGCTGGGGCGACCCCTAAACAAGCCCTGGCGATAGCTAATCTGGCTGCGGCCGTTACGGTGCAGAAACTGGAGCAAACGGGTACCGCCAGCCTGCCCGAAATTCTCCACCTTCACGACAAATACACCTCTCATGACTACCGATAGTTTACGGCAGTGTCGTCAGGAAATGCATACGCACCTGACCACGGAGTTATTGCCTTTCTGGACAGCGCGAACAGCCGACGACATTAACGGCGGTTTTATTACGCACTTTGATCAATACGGAGCCGATACGGGCGAAGACGAGAAATCTCTTATTGCCCAGGCCCGATCCATTTATACCTATTCATCGGCACACCGGGCGGGGTACGGCGGTGGTGATCTGGCCGAACTGGCACGGCACGGGGTCGATTATCTCCTAACGCACATGTGGGATCAGGAGTATGGGGGCTTTTACTGGATGACTAACCGGCAGGGAGAGGTCACAGACGATCAGAAAATAGTGTACGGCCAGAGTTTTGCTATCTATTGCCTGAGTGAATATACGCTGGCCACGGGCGATGTTCGTGGGGTTGAGTACGCACAAAAAGTCTTTGATTTATTGCAGAAATACGCTTTGGATACCCGGTATGGCGGGTATTTTGAAATGTTCCATCGCGACTGGACCCTGAAAGGGCCGGGTGCCGCCGGGGGTGATCGAAAAACTCTGGATGCGCATATGCACCTGATGGAAGCGTTTACTACCCTGTACGAGTGTACGCAAGAGCCGGTACACCGTCGTAAACTGCTGGAAGTAATTGACCTGCTGGTTACTAAAATCATGCACCCGTCGCAGGGAACGGGCGTACCACAGTTCTGGGCCGACTGGCAGGTAGCTCCGCAAATTAAGTTCGATGTGATCTGGGGCTGGGATCGGTTCACGGAGGATGGTGTAAAACGAGCGGCTGAGGACAACACCAGCTATGGCCACAATGCTGAGTTTGCCTGGCTGTTGCTGCACGCACTTGCTGTATTGGACATACCCCACGAAACCTACCGGGACCAACTCATGAAGTCATTTTCCCATGCGGTTAATTACGGAGTAGACTGGGCATTTGGGGGCGTTTTTGTGGAGGGATCACACAGTGGCGAGGTGTACGATCGCGAGAAGGAGTTCTGGCAACAGGCCGAAGTGCTGATTGGGTTTCTGGATGCCTATCGGATTTTTGGTGATGACGTATATTGGAAAGCCTACGAGAATGTCCATCGGTTTGTGATGGACAACATGATTAATCATTCAGTAGGAGAATGGTGGCCATTGATGACCCGTCAGGGCGTTCCGATCTGGACCTATATGAGCCATTCATGGAAAATTAACTACCATACAGTACGCTCGGCCATTCAGTCCATTAACCGGTTAGATAAACTGTTGGCAGTTAGCGAGTAATGCTTTTCATAATGCGTCAACTAACCGGAATGATATAGCCTGCGGCCGCTGTATTTTTCCAATCAGGGTGTTCGTACCTGTATTGTAGCTGTATCATCTTCACCATTATCGTAGCCATTGCCCGGTGTGGAGTCAGAATCGGTGGGGGTTGCCGTCTGGATTTGCGCTTTTAGCGTTCCCGCCCCACTCCCCTGCACCGTTAGTAGCAGGGTAATTGAACTACCTGCCGAAATGGTTAGTAATGAACCTGTTATTCCCTGTGCGCTCATACTCGCGTTCGCGCTGCTGACCAACTGCCAGCCGGTGGGTAGCTGGGTGGCCACACTCACATTACTGGCCGCTGCACCACCCTGATTGTTCACCGTCAGGCTCAGTGTGAACGGCTGGTTGGGGGCGGGTGTCAGGGTACTGGCGGCCATGCTCAGGCTCAGATCGGCTTTCGCGGGGTCGGTGGGAGGCTGGCTGGATTGTACGGAGGGTAGGGGTGTCTGGTTGGGATTTGGCGAGACGAATACCGCCGTACCGGCGTCGGGGGTACGGAGGTCGAACTGGGTAGCATCGTCCTGGCCGTCTTCGGTGCCGGAGTTGGGCTGACTGTCGGGGTCGGCGGCACTGCTGGCCGTGATTTGCAGGGCGGGCAGGTAGCGACCCGGAATGGTGGGCTTTACCCGGAACGAAAACGACTGCACTGCGCCACTCTCCAGCGTTCCGGCGTTGATCGTAACCGTGCTGCCCTGCGCACTGACGCCCGCCGAAATCGCATCGATAAAGGCCAGATTAGGAGGCAAACTACTCGCTATCAGTACGCCCGATGCTGGCTGCGGGCCATCGTTCGTTATGTCAACTGTAACCGTTACGGGCTGGCCCACGGCGGGCGTCCGGCTGCTTAACTGTGCCGATAAGGAAAGGTCTGCTTTGTTATTGCTGGCCTCAACCGGCACTTCAACCGGCACTATGTCTGGCGCGATATAGACCGTACTCCGCCCATTTCTGAGCGTGGTCTCCACCCAGATTCCTGTACCCGTGTCGCCCTGTTTGCGCATCGACAGCCGGTATCGTCCCGGTGGAACGCCCCCCACACCAATCGAAATTGGTGGGTAGTACCGGAGGTAATTGTAATCGGCAAATTCGCTGTAGTCCGGTCCCTGCGATGCCGGAGGTATTGTGTACCAGCCCGAATCGCCGAAACCGCCATCAAGCCGTTCTACCCGGCACTGTACAGAACCGGTGGTCTCGGCCATGAAATAAAACGCCGGAACACCCGGCTCGTATCGGTAACCCATCCGTAGTAGAGCTACGTCAGGCGTACCGCCCGTTACGTCGGGCAGGATTGGACTGGGTGGGTTGGTTGACTGAGTAAAATAGTTGACCGTAAACACCTCGCTGAGGGTGCCGGTCATGGCGGGGTGCGTAGAGCCGGTACGCAACCGGTACTGACCATCGGGCAGGTTGGCGGGCAGGGTAAACGGAATGGGGTTGGCTGTTGTCCGGGCCGACTCGGCAATGAGTGCGTTATCAGACGCCCGCAGTAACTGTACAAAATACTGATTGTCGGCTTCGTGTGCGTCGCTGCGAAGCGACGGTACCAGCAGGATTTCGCCGGGCCGCCGGGCCAGGGGCAGGGTGTAGCCACCGGTAATCTGGCTGGCATTGGCAGTGGGTGTAAACGGCGTTGACTGCGCAAAAAAGGTGTTGGACAATGACTCGCTCCAGCGGTCGGCAAACCGGCGGAGACCGTTACGGCCAATGTGCACGTTGTCGTCCAGGCGGTTATCGGAACCGATCAGATCATCGGTAAAAGGGCCGGTATAGACGTATGGTACCTCGGCAGTAAGCCGGTTTTGGGCGGCAATTACATTGGGGTTCGTCTGCCCCTGCGTGTACGTTACCCGCGACACAACCCACGGTAACCCATCAAACCCACTTTGCTGCCGACTCTTTTGGATAACGTACTGAAGGTTGTTGAAATACGTGTCGTTCGAGGAACCAATATCTCCCTCTCCCTGATGCCAGAGTACAGCCCTTGCGCCAGTGCGGGCAATGTAATGCTGTAGTACCACACCCAGCCGCCGGTAGGGGTAAGGCTGTCCCTGTAACACAGTATTGCCCGCTGCCGACTGCCGCCACTGATCGCTGGAGGTACCGGCAGTGGCCGCGCCCAGAAACAAAACCGGTACGTTGAGCCGCTGCACGAGGGCATCGCCCAGCATACCCCAAATATGCGGTGGCTGACTTGGGCCGATGCTGCTGCCGTAGCTGACGTGACTAAACCGCAGCGGTAACAGTTGCTCGTCCAGTTCGTCCTGCCGAAAGTCAATGCACGATACCCGGTCATCTGCCGCACTGGGTTCGCGCTCAAAACCACCCACGGCGTTGCTCTGCCCTGCAATGACGAACACCTCGCCCACGCCCACCCGATTTACGCTCGTCAGGTTCAGCACGGTACTGCCGTTTTTGGCCCGTACGTCGAGCCGGTACCAGCCTGCCGACACGGTTACACTGCCCTGGAAGGCTTTGGTGCCGCCCAGAAAGGCAAGGGGAGCCCAGCCGGTAGGTTGCCCCTGATCGGGAGCAAGGGGTACGAAGCGGGATTCGATGGTGGTAGTGGTGGGTGGGGCAAGGCCGGTCACGAGGACGGCTGCGGTATTGGCGTTGCTGCGCTGGAAAACCATGCGCTGCGCAGGGCTGCTGATGCTGAGTTGCGCCAGTGACAGGCCGGGCCATAGGCAGCTAACGAGTAGCCAGCGCCAGCGGGAAGATAAGAAAGTCAAAATGAGTTAGATAAAGCGAGTACGGTACGTACTACAAAGCTACTTTACCTGCGGGTAAGCCCGAAACAGATGACAAATTAATTAAATTTAATCTGCGCTCCCTCCAAAAAAACCAACTGCTCGCTGGCGTCGTACTGCACCTGCTGGACGTTGCCGGTATAACTCAATGGCAGGGCTACCCGGCGCAACCGAATCAGCACCGCATCGGTTGCGCCGGGCACCTGCTGAAACTGCCACGTAAACGGGTCGTTCCAGTTGCCCGGCTGGGTGGTCACGATAGGACCGGCATGCGTTTGCCGCTCATAAACTCCCATGTCGATACGCCCATTGTTAATGCGATTATTACCTCCCAAATCCGTTGCCGATACGTTACTGGTAGTACTGGCCGGATCGCCGGTGTTAATTGACGGGCTGCCGGGTTGAAGCCGAAAATTACCACCGCCAGCGTTCACGAATAAGGGATCGGCGTTGATATTTCCCGTACCGGAAAACCGCCCTGAATGTTGGTGTAGGTGATAATATTGGTGCCGCCCTGAAAGGATGCATCAGGATTGGTTGGGGCTGTATTATTGTGCAAAATAGAATTCGCTACTGTGGTATAACCTGTTCCATACCCCGCTGAAGCCTGTACTCCCCCTCCTTCCTCAGTCGCTGTGTTGTAAGATATAGTACAGTTTACGAGTGTACTTCTGACTGATGTCTGTAGCGTCGTACCTAAGAAAGCTCCACCATACCGCGCAGAGTTGTAAGAAAACAAACAATTTCTACATTCTGCTTCGCTACCATTGAAAATTCCCCCACCTGAACTGAGTGCCGGGAGACGCCGACGCCAACCGGTCGCGCAGCTGAACGCCCGGCAGCGCGTTGCCCCACGATGAACCGGATTGGTTACCCGTACCAGACTGAGTTACATACACGATGGTCTGTCCAAGCGTGAGGGAGAGTGGTGCGAGAAACAGAAAGGCCGAAGCCAGAATTAAGCGGAGTAAAGGAAAGATCATATAAAAAAAGAGTGGGAAGAAACGCGACCCGAACATGGCCATTTTCTTCCCACTCACCAAGCGTATCAGGCTATATTCTTACTTCGTTTCCACCGTCGTGTCAATGCTCAACTCGGCCAGTTGCTTTCGCGAAATGGGTGAGGGTGAGTCGATCATGACGTCGCGACCGGAGTTGTTTTTGGGGAAGGCGATGAAGTCCCGGATGCTGTCAGACCCGCCGAAGAGCGAACACAGCCGGTCGAACCCAAACGCGATGCCGCCGTGCGGGGGCGCACCAAACTCAAACGCATCCATCAAAAAGCCGAACTGCGCTTTGGCCTCTTCGTCCGAGAAACCCAGCAGCGAGAACATCCGGGCCTGCAAATCGCGGTTGAAAATCCGTATCGACCCCCCGCCCACTTCGGTACCGTTGATGACGAGGTCATACGCATTGGCGCGGACCTGCCCCGGATTGGTATCTAACAGGGCGATGTCTTCGGGTTTGGGCGAGGTGAAGGGGTGGTGCATGGCAAACCAACGCGCTTCCTCTTCGCCGTATTCCAGCAGCGGAAAATCCAGCACCCACAGCGTCTTGAATACGTTGGGGTCGCGCAGGCCGAGCCGGCTGCCCATCTCCAGCCGCAACTCGCCCAACTGCTTCCTGACTTTATCGACCTCGCCCGACAGAATCAGCATCAGATCGCCCGGTTTCGCGCCGAAGTGAGCCGCCCATGCGTTCAGGTCGTCTTCCGAATAAAACTTGTCGACCGACGATTTCACGTCACCATTCTGGTTAACACGGGCGTAAATCAGCCCTTTAGCACCGATCTGCGGGCGTTTGAGCCACTCGGTCAGTTCGTCAAGCTGCTTGCGGGTGTAGTCGGCGCAGCCCGGTACGTTGATGCCCACCACCATCGGGGCCGAATCGAACACGGGAAAGCCTTTGCCCGACGTCATGTCGATGGTATCAAACAGGCCCTTCAATTCCCTGAACTCCATGCCAAAACGGGTATCGGGCTTGTCGGAGCCGTAGAGCCGCATGGCGTCGGCGTAGGTCATACGCGGCACCTCGGCCATGTCGATGCCTTTTACGGCTTTGAACAGGTGCCTGATCAGCCCCTCGAACATATTCAGGATGTCTTCCTGCTCTACAAAAGTCATTTCGCAGTCGATCTGCGTAAACTCCGGCTGGCGGTCGGCCCGTAAATCCTCATCGCGGAAACACTTTACGATCTGGTAATACCGGTCAAAGCCCGACACCATCAGTAGTTGCTTGAACGTCTGGGGCGACTGCGGCAGGGCGTAAAACTCGCCGGGGTTCATACGGCTCGGTACCACAAAATCCCGCGCGCCCTCCGGTGTCGATTTAATCAGTACCGGCGTCTCGACCTCGATAAAGTCCTGCCCGTCCATATAGACCCGCGTTTGCTGGGCCATACGGTGGCGCAGTTCCAGATTCCGGCGCACGGGGTTCCGGCGCAGGTCCAGATAGCGGTACCTCAGGCGCAGGTCGTCGCCCCCGTCGGTTTCGTCTTCGATCAGGAAGGGCGGTAGTTTGGCGGGATTCAGTACGGTAAGTTGCGTGGGTCGTACTTCAATCTCGCCGGTTAGGATGTTCGGATTTTTGGATTTTCGTTCCACCACTTCGCCAACGGTCTGAAGCACAAACTCGCGGCCCAGGGTGCGGGCGGTGGCAAACAGATCGGGCGAACTGATGCCGTCTTCCAGAATGATCTGGGTAATGCCGTAGCGGTCGCGGAGGTCAATCCAGAGTACACCGCCTTTATCGCGAACAGTTTGTACCCAGCCGGCGAGGGTAACGGTTTTAGTGGCGTCAGGCAGGCGGAGTTCACCGCAGGTATGAGTACGAAGCATAGTATTAATGAGTGAGTTAGCGAATGAGTGAATGAGTGAATAGTTGCTAACGCCAGTAATACCGATGCATCAACAACTATTTACTCATTCACTCATTCGCTCATTGAAAATTCAATCCCAAAGGTAGCTACTTTGGCTCAACGCGGCCATTCACTCATTCGCTCATTCACCAATTCACTCATTATTTCCGGTAATCCAGGGCGGGTTTGCGGTTACCCAACAGGGCTTCGTACTGGAAATTGCCCCCGCGTTTCTGTTGCCATTCGGCGGTAGCTTTCTGGATTAGGGCGGGCGAGTTGAAGAGGTCCAGGGCGGTTAGAGCGAGGGTTTTGGCCGCCACGATCATGCCTTTCTGCCCGATACTCATGCCACTGGCCGCCGTAGACTGCCAGCTGTGCGCACTTGACCCCGGCACCCACGTGGCGGTTTGCAGTCCTACCGTCGGCACGGCCCAGCTTACGTCGCCTACGTCGGTAGAGCCGCCACTGGTCGCGCTTTCGGAGGCATCGCGGAAGTTTTTCACCCCGGCGGCATTGGCAACTGGTACCCGCTGATCGGCGGGGAAGGTCGCGCTGATTTTCTCGGCAAAAGTCGTTTCGTCGGGTGTGTAGATGATGCCGCCAACGGTGCTGAGGTTCTGGTGCATGACTTCGGCCAGGGTTGCGTTAGGCAGCAGGTCGTATACGCCACCCAGTACCTCCCAATCCACTTTGGTGCCCGTACCTTCGGCGGCCCCTTTAGCCGCGCTTTCGATGCGCTCCCAGATGCCTTTCAGGATGTCGCGGTCTTTATGACGGGCGTAGTAATAAACTTCGGCAAAAGCCGGCACTACGTTGGGTGCGTCGCCCCCTTTGGTAATGATGTAATGAATGCGGGTGTCAGACGGAACGTGTTCGCGCATCATGTTCACCATGTAGTTCATGGCCTCCACGCCATCGAGTGCCGAGCGTCCGCGTTCGGGCGAAGCGGCAGCGTGGGCGGCAATGCCCCGAAAGCGGAACTTGCCATTTTTGTTGGCCAGCGACGTACCGGCATCGGCGGCATTCTGTGAACCCGGATGCCAGTGCAGTACCGCGTCGACGCCGTTAAACAGCCCTTCGCGCACCATATACACCTTGCCTGCCCCACCTTCTTCGGCGGGGCAGCCATAAATTTTTATCGTACCGCTGTGGCCCGACCGTTTCAGCCAGTCTTTCACCTCGACTGCTGCCGCCACCGACGCCGTACCGAACAGGTTATGCCCGCAGCCGTGACCCCCTTTCTGACCCGCAATGGGCGTAAAAACGGGATTAGCTTCGGTAGCGAGTCCGGGCAGGGCATCATATTCGCCCAGAATACCGATAACGGGTTTGCCCGCGCCGTAGGTAGCCACAAAGGCCGTTGGAATACCCGCTACGCCCGCCGTTACGGTAAACCCTTCTTTGCGGAGTTGTTCCTGCAAGAGTAACGAGCTTTTTTCTTCCTGATAACCCAGTTCGGCAAAGTCCCAGATTTGTTTGGAGATACCGGCATATTCGGCAAAGCGGTTGTCGAGATCGGTAATAATGATCTGTTTGTCTTTGTCAGGAGCCGGAGTTTTAGCGGATTTTTTGGATTGACCCAGCGCAAGAGCGGGTAGTAGCAGGGCAGTAAGAAGCAGTCGTGTCAGCATACGATTATCGTTTGTTTAAGCCGTTAAAAGTACGTTTATGCGCTGAGATATGCGTTAGAAATAGAAAGGAAATGCCCGCCAAAGCAGATTCTCCACCGGGCCATTCGCTCAGTATGACTGAACATTGACCACCTTAGTAAGTTAGAGGAATAGTAAGTCTATCTAGGCAGATGGATAATCAACAAAACCAAATTAGCTCAACTATGACGCCTTACCCAGATCAAAACACAAACATGAACCAGCCCGTTGGCTCAACCTATAGGGACGAGATGATGACGGCCCTGTTTACAGACCGCGACAGTGCTGAACGTGCCTACGATGCCCTGAAGAGCCGGGGATATGACGACAGCGACACAACGCTATTGATGAGCGACGAGACCCGTAAAACACAGTTCTCGGATCAGCACGTTGACGATAGCGACACCGACCTGGGCGATAAAGCCCTGGAGGGAGCCGGTACAGGCTCGGCCATTGGGGGTACCGTTGGAGCCGTTGCCGCTGCCATTGCCGCTATTGGTACCAGCCTGGTATTACCGGGTATTGGGCTTGTGGTTGCCGGACCACTTGCCGCTGCCTTTGCCGGTGCTGGTGCGGGTGGACTTGCCGGTGGCCTGATCGGCGCGCTGGTTGGTTCGGGTATGTCGGAAGACCGCGCCAAGGAATACGAAACGCACATTAAGAATGGTAGTATCGGTATGGGTGTTAAACCCAAAAATCAGGCCGATGCTGACTTCCTGAGCCAGCAGGGCTTCCATTATTAAGATCCTGAATCAACAGGAAAGCACAACAAAGGCCCCACCTGACTCAGGTGGGGCCTTTGTTGTCTTATGGCTTAAGTTTAATCCCGTCGACCACCCAGCAACAGGCTGGCGTAGTAAAGCAGCGTGGCGAGTGAACCCAGCGCGGCAACTACGTAGGTCATGGCGGCCCACCAGAGCGCGTCTTTGGCAAAACCATATTCCCGCTCATTCACAACACCGTTGGTCTGAATCCAGGCCAGAGCACGTTTGCTGGCGTCGAACTCAACGGGCAGCGTAACGAACGAAAACAGGGTTGTCAGGCTAAAGAGGGCCACGCCAATGGCTAGTGGAATGGGCGTAGTGTTGAGTAATAAAATACCACCCAGCAACACCCACTGCATATAGCGCGACGACACCGTCAACATGGGTACCAGCGTTGAACGGAGTTTCAACGGGGCGTAGGCTACCTCGTGTTGCACAGCGTGTCCGCACTCGTGGGCTGCCACGGCGGCTGCCGCTACGCTGCGTCCGTAATACACATCGGCACTGAGGTTCACGGTTTTTTCTTCGGGGTTGTAGTGGTCGGTAAGCATACCCTCTACCGACAGTACGCGTACGTCGTGAATACCGTTTTGACTGAGCATCTGCTGGGCCACTTCGGCACCGCTCATGCCATTGCTCAGACCAATCTGTGAATATTCGTTGAACTTGCTCCGAAGCCGCCAGCTTACAAACGCACTGGCACCGAAGATCAGAATCATTATTAACCAAATCATAGTCAGTTGTTCAGGTTTATGGTTTTCTCAATCGGGGGCAATCTATGCCGCCCGTTAGTAACAAAACAAAGAATGGCCGAAAAAAGTCTCTCATCCCTGTTCCACTCATCCGGCTTGGCGGCCATCCAGCAAAGCAAACCGCTTCGCCGGTTTCCCTGCGAAGCGGTTTATATCAAATCCTAAAGCCAGTTTTACTGCGTTATTTCGGGGCGGGTCAGGACAAATTCCTTACCAATAAAGCGGAAGCCTTTGGAGACCCGTGCTTCCAGCGTTTTTGAATCGCGCAGGTGCAGTTCTACATCGAAGTTCATCCCATTGCGCGGATGAATCAGGGTTCCGCCCGACCAGGTTTTTCCGTCGAAGGTCAGGTCTTTCATCAGAAGTTTGTCTTTGGTGATACCGAACTCCTGAACACCACGCGTAGCCACGTCGGCAATACGGGCAGAATATTGGTCGCCGTTGCGATAAATCTCTACGCTCGACCCTTTGGCCGGAAAGAGCCACTTGCCCAGAATCTGATCGCCGGTACGGTCGGTAGAAGTCCAGCCCGCAGCGGGTAGTAGCAGGAAGACAAGGAGCGTGGTTCGGACGGTAGTATTGTTGAGCAAAGTCATTGTCAGAGGTCTGGTCTGGTTCACGCCAGGCAGAACGTTTCTGCCTCAGATTTTTAAAGTTAGACAAACCATCAGGCAAATCCCACTGATAACGTAGATTCTTATCTAAAGTACGTAGATCTCAATACCCCGCCTTTATACGCTCGATCAGCGACGATGTTGAGTAGCCCGGAACGAGAGCAATGGTTTCGACGCGCCCCCCGTTAGCCAGCACAACATCGGCTCCTACAATAGTTTGGATCGTATAGTCATCGCCTTTGACGAGTATGTCGGGGCGGAGGGCTTCAATGAGCGTCAGGGGCGTTTCTTCGCCGAAGAGCGTTACGGCATCTATAAATTCCAGCGCGGCCATCAGGCGGGCGCGGGCGTACTCATTTACGACCGGGCGCAGGGGGCCTTTAATGCAACTGACCGAAGCATCGGTATTGAGGCCCAGAATCAGGCGGTGGCCAAGGGCGCGTGCTTTTTCGAGGTAGTCGATATGGCCGAGGTGAACAATGTCGAAGCAGCCGTTGGTAAAGACGATCTGCTGCCCGTTGGCCCGCCATTGGTTGGCCCGTTCGATAGCCTGCGGGCGGGTCAGGATTTTAGTTTCGGTCATCTAATTTGACAGAGAAAAGGAAATTATCGCGCTGCGTCAATGGCGTTGGGATCGGCCAGGACGTCGTTGTCGGGAATGTTTTTCTTGCCCCGCAACAGCACTACCAATAGCGAGAGGATACCCAGAATGATAATCATCAGCGTAGAAACGCCGTGGATGAACGTGGCCAGAATCTGCCCGTCCTGCGCGGTCAGGCCGTAGAGCAATGCCACCTGCCCCACCAGCAAGTGGAACGAGCCGATGCCACCCGGAGTAGGGGCGGCCATACCCAGCGTACCAACCACCAGAATAGTTAAACCCGCCAGCGGACCGAGGTTTGCCGTAGCGGGCATGGCAAAGAACAGCGTGTAGGACATCAGGTAATACATGGTCCAGATCAGGATTGTGTGGAAGATGAACGCCCCCGGTCGGCGCAGCTTCCTGACGCTCAGCAGCCCTTCGAGTAAACCAACCACAAACCCGCTGATTTTCTGGTAGATGGGTTGCTTCTCCAGCAGATGCCGGTATTTCTGGAACAGGAACCAGGCCAGTACCGCCCCGCCCAGTAACACCGCCCCCACCAGCAGCAAAACCCCCGAACCGCCGGATTCGCCCGGTACTTTACCGCCCAGAAAATCAAGGAAAAACTGGCTCAGCCGGTCAAACTCCAGCACGAACGTAACGGCCAGCAGAATGAGCAGCATCAGCACGTCGAAGAGCCGCTCGGCCACCACTGTACCGAAGCTGACGTTGACCGGTACGTCGCTCAGGCGGTAGAGCGTACCGCAGCGGGCCACCTCACCGGCGCGGGGCAGGGCCAGGTTGGCCAGATAACCAATAAGTACGCTGGTGGTGGCCTCTACCGAGGTGGGGCGTTGTGGCACTACCGGCTCCAGCAGCAGCCGCCAGCGTTCGGCGCGGCTCCAGTGCGCTACCAGCGTCAGAAACGCCGACAACGCCACCCAGCGCATATCGGCGGCTTTGATTTTGGCCCACAAGTCGCCCGTATCGAGGTTGCTTTGCGTGAAGGTGTACCACAACAGGCCGCCCGCAATGCCCAGCGAGATGAGGTATTTGAGAATGTTTTTGATGTTCATAGCTTGGCTTCGTAAGAAGAGTAGTCTGACGGGCTGAAGGTAGCGCGGCTGGAAAGCCGCGTACAGCGACAAAAAACTCCGCCACAAAGTAACGGAGTTTGGCAGAAACGGATGCCACAGCTTCGTGAACGGTCCTGCTCAGGGCGTAACGAGCCGGTTATTTTCGTCGGGGAAGACAACGGTTGGCTGGTGGGTTTTGGCCTCGTCGGTAGTCATCATGGCGTAGGAAATGATGATGATAATATCGCCAACCTGCGCCCGGCGGGCTGCTGCGCCATTGAGACAGATAATACCCGAACCGCGCTCACCTTTGATAACGTAGGTCACGAGCCGTTCGCCGTTGTTGTTGTTCACAATGTGTACCTGCTCATTTTCGAGCAGCCCGGCAGCGTTCATCAGGTCTTCGTCTATGGTGATACTGCCGACGTAATTTAACTCCGCCTGCGTGACTTTAACTCGGTGAAGTTTCGATTTCAGTAAGTTGACAAACATAGTTTTTGCCAGTTATGGCGCGGCAAAGGTAATTCAACTGCCGACGCTTCCCATTGGTACCCCAAAAACAGACCCTATGTGGGCTTGGTTCCGGTCTGTTTTTGGGCAAATAACCAGCTATTTATGCAGCCTGTAGATCTCGCGTTATGGGAGCGAGTCAATTGTTTTCCTGATCTCGCCAACGATGTCGGCATATAGCTGGTCTTTATCCTGAGTCGATGAAATCTACGGGAGTTTGCTCTGAACGTCACGCTGTCCACCCCGTAAACGCATCATATCAAAGTCTTTGATGTTTCGGGGGCGGGTGAAGTGCTCCCGTACCAGCCCGAAAGTCGTCTCAACCGACCAACGGTCGGTCTGCCGGTGCGGGATAAAATACGCGATCATCTGGTAGGCTTCAGGATGTGTATCATCACTGACCGTCAACGACTCCCAGCGAGTTTGTTTATCAGCGGCTATTATCACCAGCGTTGGTAGCCGGTTGCCTTTCAGCCGTTTTCGGCCCCGCTGCCCGGCAGGACGAACGGGGACCGGATTGTATAAGGCCGCACTAAGCGTAACCGGCTGATCAAACTGACCTGCCACTGCAAGCTGCTGAGCAGGTCAATGACGGCATAGCTGCTATCGCCCACAGCAATCACAGTCCGCTTACTAACCCACCGTTTTACCTGCAAAAGCAGTTGTCTGGCTCAGACCGTCAGCTTTTTGTGGGTACGGAGTTTGTCGGTATAATAGCGTTCAGAAGGAACGGGTATTACCCCTATGGCTGGCAGTTGAACATGACCGAAAACCCGTTTGCGAAACATTCCTGCGTAGGGTAATATTACGGTTAGAAACTCGATGGCGGTCCCGAATTCGAGGAGCGTCGGCATATAGACCTAAGTTTTGACGACCCAAATCTACATATCAAAGCCCCAGTGGGCTTCTTTCAAAAGGCTAAAGTCAAGCTAAGAATACAGCTTCTTAATCACCTCCTGCTGGGTTTTTACGAAGTGGGCGCGGTCGGCGGGCTGGCTCAGAAGGGTGTCGGGCGGGTAAATATTGGTCTGGGCGTAGGTTTGGGCGTAGAGTTCGGTGCGTTGCCGGGACAGTAGATTAACCGGCGCGGGGCGTTGCCGGAACTCGCGCAGCGCGGCCAGATCAATGTTGGCGGTAGCGGCTATGCTCTCGCCCTGAGCGGCTTCGGCCAGAATAATACCTTTGGGGTCAATGATTTTAGAGCCACCATCGTGCGTACTAACCGGCACGGGACTTCCCGTAGTGCCCGCCGAGTTGGCCGATACTACGTAGGCCATGTTCTCAATGGCCCGCGCCTGCTTGGCAATGCCTTTCTGCGGAATAGGACTGTTCACTTCCGAGGTAGAGTGCAGCAGGATTTCAGCGCCACGCATGGCCAGGCAGCGCGTGACTTCGGGAAACAGAATCTCTTCCGACGCCACGCAGGCCGGCGTGCCAATGTTGGTTTTGGCCACCGAAAACAGTGAATCGTATCCGTAGGCGTCGAGGTACAGTTCCCAGACGTCGTGGGGCGTGGGCATGTACATGGCGTTGAGCCGCCGGTGCCGTAGCAGCACGTCGCCACTGGGTCCGATGATGAAGCTGGTCTGAAAGTACAGTTCAGGGAAGAAAGGGTCCTGTTCGTAGGCGTTACCGGAAAAGTAGATCTGTTGCCGCTGCACCATTGCGCTGAGGGCTTCGTAAACGCGCCCGTCGATCTCCAGTGCGGCTCTTTCCCGCCATTGTTCGGTGGTTTCGAGCAGGGGCGGGCCGGTCAGAAAATGTTCCGGTACTACGTAGAGAAGTGTGTCTTTGCCGAGGAGCGTAAGCGAGGCTTCGATCTGCTTTTCGATGCGGTCGATACTGCTGAGCATCAGCGTTTCGGCCTCGTCACGCGTAGTGCAATTATTGACAGACTGGCAGGTTAACTGGAGAGCAAGGGCTTTGTAGGACATAGGGGGTGTATGAATGGGAACCGGAATGCCGAAGCGTCGGTACGTCGAATCGTCGAACTGGGTCAAAATACGGGGTTTAGACGACAAAGTTGCCGTTTGGTTGCCCGAGAACGCCGAAACCCGCTGTATGGGCGGGTTTCGGCATATACAGTTCGTGAATTGATCGTATACCTAACTCAGTGTCAGCACAATGGCTTTATCGCTGACCGATGTGGCTCCGGTGCCCGGTGCCACCGACTGCGCTTTCACTTTGCCGTGTCCTTCGATGGAGACGCGGAATCCCCGGTTTTCGAGCAGGAAGAGTGCGTCGCGCAGGGGTAGACCGCGCACATCGGGTACCTGATCGGGACGTGTGGGGCGTGATTTCCAGCGGCCATTTTCCGTCTTTTCTACCCAGCCTTCGGTACTCGGTTCGCTCTGAACGTGCAGTGCCGTACTGATGGTATGGATGTCGTCGGCGTATCCCGCTGTCAGGCCCGTTTTCGGATCTGTGGCGTTCTGGCCCGCCCGGATGGGCGCGTGCATTCGGATATCATAGGCCACAATGCGGTCGGCTACCTGCCGAAAAATGGGTGCGGCTACAGCTCCGGCAAACAATGAGTTGATGTTATCGCCCTGCGGACTGTCAACCACCGTAATCATGCTGTATTTGGGGTTGTTGGCCGGAAAATACCCAATGAACGACGTGTAGTAGGTACCGACTTTATACTTGCCATTCACCACTTTCTGGGCCGTGCCGGTCTTGCCCGCAATGGCGTAGTGCGGATTGTCGATGTGTTTGGCCGTACCGCGCTGTACCACGCCCCGCAGCAGTTCCTGTGCCAGCCGGGCCGTTTCGGGCGAGCAGATACGTTCGGGAGCTGTGTACGGTACGTTGTCGTGAATGACCTCGTTGGCCAGTTTTACCTGCCGCACAATGGTGGGCCGCACCCACTGCCCGTTGTTGGCCACGGCGTTGTAAAATGACAGCATTTGCAGGGGCGTGATCTGCATTTCGTAGCCGTAGGACATTGACGTGAGCGATACCTTGCTCCACCCTTTCATATCGGGGTTACGCACCACCGGTATGGCCTCGCCCTTCATATGGATACCGGTGGGTTCGGTGAGGTGAAACCGGCGCAGGTAGTTGCAATATAGATCAGGGCGTTTATAGTAATAACTGCGCATGAGCAGGTGCGTGCCTACGTTAGACGACTTCTCGAACACCTGCCGCGCCGTCAGCGTACCCATGCCACCGTGGTGTGCGTCGTTAATGGCCAGCCCATTGTACCGCATCGACCCGCCCCCCGTGTGTACCGGCTGATTGAGCGAAATGGCTTTTTCTTCCAGCAGAGCCATCATGGTGGCCAGCTTGAACGTGGAGCCGGGGTCGGTACGGTCTGCCAGCGCGTGGTTGAAGTTTTCGGTGTAACTGCCGGTTCGGGTTCGGGTCAGGTTAGCCATCGCCCGGATTTCGCCGGTGGCCACTTCCATTACAATGACGCAGCCTTTGGCCGCACTGTATTTTTCGAGGGTCTGGCGCAGCGACGACTCGGCCATGTCCTGGTAGTTGACGTCGATGGTGGTGTACAGATCCATACCCGGTTCGGGGCGCAGGTCGGGGCCGCTGCTCACGGGTTTGCGCACATTGCCGGATAACACCTCAACCAGCCCAAAGCCATCTTTACCCGCCAGGTCGCGCTGGAAACTGGCTTCGAGGCCAATCAGGCCGCGCCCGGTTTTGGCGTCTAAGTTTCCAATAGTCCGTTCGGCCATCGATCCAAAGGGATGATACCGCTCGTAATGAGGGCGCAACACACCACCCCGGGCCGCCACTTTTGGCGTGGAGCGAAAAAACGGCCATTTCAGCATTTCCTGCCGCTCTTCAAACGTAACCCGTCGCCGGTTCAGCAGCACGTACCGGCGTTTACGGGCGCGGGCATCGCGTACGAGGTCGGTATAGTCGCGGGCGGAGCGGTCCCGGTAAATGCGGGCCAGCAGCACACCGAGCGAGTCAACTTTTTGGTTAAAGTACTCTGGCTTAGCCTGCGTGGGGTCAAGGCCGACGATATACGTTGGCAGGGAGGTGGCCAGCAAACTGCCATCGGTAGCGTAGATGTTACCTCGCATGGCCCGAACCGTATCGGGTTTAATGATGGTTTCGGCCACCCGGTCGCGCCAGAGTTTGCCCTTAAAGGTTTGAAAATACTGGACATACGCCAGGCGTACCATAATGGCCAGGGCCAGCACCACCACCAAGTAATAGATGTGGTTGGCCCGCTCAATGATGTCCTGCTTGATGTTGGTTGGCTTACCGTTGCTCATGGATTTTGACAACAAGTTTATGGGGGGGGGTAAGACTGCTATCGCTCAGGCCGAGAGCGGTCACGCGCTTGCTGAGTTCAGACTGGCGGCCACTGCGGTTGTAATCGGCCTGCAAAACGGTGGCCTGCGAGCGGAGTTCATCGACCTGCGTTTTGGTCCGCTGAATACGACGGACCAATCGCTCGGCATTATGGTTCAGGCCGATGTAAATGACCAGCAACCCGGCCACCCACAAAATACGGTCGATGTGGCGAATGGGCCAGGCATTGTCTTCGCCAAAGAGCCGGTCCAGCCCAATAAAATCGTTGAGCCACGAGGCCAGCCTGAGCTGCCGCCGGGCTTTTTTTTGTTTTACAGGCTTGACTCTGGGCGTAATGGGGGCAGATTCGGGTCGCCGAAACGTGTTCTTTGCCATGATGTGGAGATGGGTTAGTACGCTTAGAACAAAGTAACGAAAACTCTATGGCTTGTTCGGGCAAAAAAGCTGTTCTGATGCGGAATTCAGGCAAATTCAATGAAATTAGGCGGTTGGGTCAGCAATTGGGCCGACGCTCCAATGCCGCCGAACAAATCCCCAAATCGTACTGTTCTCCGGGTAATTCTCTGTAAATTTGGTAACAGACATAACCGTTTGAAAACAGACGCAACCTCCTGCCGCACCGGCGTACCGGTCTCTATATTATGAAAGGCTTCCAGTTTTCTGATTACATACCCCCGGAGAAAAAAGAAGGCTCCAAATTTGACCAGCTCCTTAACATTTTCCAGCAGTTGCTGTTGCTGACCTCCGGCGACGTAGAACAGGCCATGTCGTGGATGAGTCAGCTCGACCGGCAGCACGGCCTCACCGACGACCAGTACGGTATTGGAAACTTCTTTGACGACCTCAAAGAGAAAGGCTATATCACCGAAGACAACGAGCAGGGGCGCATTGTGATGACGCCCAAGAGCGAGCAGACCATCCGCCGGTCGGCCCTGGAAGAGATTTTTGGGAAACTTGAGCGCTCCAAAACGGGCGGTAACCACGCTACGCCCTACACCGGCACCGGTGATGAACTGAGCAGCGACATGCGCAGCTACCAGTTTGGCGATTCGCTGGAGCAGATTTCTATGACCGAGTCGATTCGGAATGCACAGATTAACAGTGGCGTCGAGGAGTTTACCCTCATGGAACGTGACCTGGAGGTGACGCAGAAAGAGCAAAAAACGCAGACTTCCACCGTGCTGATGATCGATATCAGCCACTCGATGATTCTGTATGGTGAAGACCGCATTACGCCCGCCAAGAAAGTAGCCCTCGCGCTGGTTGAACTGATTAAGGTCAAGTACCCCAAAGACACGCTCGATATTGTGGTGTTTGGCAACGACGCCTGGCAGATTCAGGCCAAAGACCTGCCGTATCTGGAGGTCGGGCCGTACCATACCAACACCGTGGCCGGGCTGGAACTGGCAATGGACCTGCTGCGTCGGCGGAAGAACAAGAACAAACAGATTTTCATGATTACCGACGGCAAACCGACCTGTTTGAAAGAAGGTATCAGGTACTACAAAAACTCGTTTGGGCTAGACCGTAAAGTGGTTAGCAAAACCCTGACCCTGGCCGCGCAGGCCCGTCGGTTGCAGATTCCCGTTACGACGTTCATGATTGCCTCCGATCCGTACCTGAAGCAGTTTGTACAGGAGTTTACGAAGGTGAACAATGGCCGGGCGTATTACAGTGGACTACAGGGACTCGGCAATATGATGTTCGAGGATTTTCAGCGCAACCGACGTAAGAATATCAAATAATCTTTTCTGTCATGCTGAGGAACGAAGCATCTCTATTGCAACCAGTTATCAATTATTTAACGCGTTGTCTATCAGCGAGATGTCGCGTCATTCGGCACGATAAAAACTCCAAAGTCAGAGCCACCACTCTGACTTTATTTTTGTTCCTGCTTATGGTCACGAACGCATCAGCTCAATCAACGTTATCTGATTCGCTGATGGCGTATCTGCGTCGGCTTGGTCCAGATTCGGCGCGGGTGAGCATGGCGGTGCAGTCGCTGACCGATAGCCGCGTTTCGTTTGCGTACCGGGCCGATGAGCGGGTGCCGTCGGCGAGTGTGATTAAACTGCCGATTATGCTCGAAGCGATGGAGCGCGTAAAAGCCGGTACGATGGACCTCAGCGAAATTCACATCCTGACCGATTCGGAGAAAGTAGGCGGCAGTGGTGTCCTGAAAACGTACTCGCACCGTAGCCGTATCAGCTACCGAGAGCTACTCAGGCTCATGCTGATTTACAGCGATAATACGGCTACGAACATTTTTATCAACGAACTTGGCCTGGACGCTATCAACGCTCGGATGCGGGATGTTGGCCTGACCAAAAGCCGACTGAGCCGCGTAATGATGGATACCCTGGCCGCACAGCAGGGCCGCGAAAACTACGTAACGGGAGGAGAAATGAACACGTTGCTGGCCAAAATTTACCGGTACGACGTAGCCACGCCCGCCCTTTGCGAAGACATGCTGAGTATTCTTAAAGAAAACGATGATGCACTGACCATTCCGCGTTTGCTGCCCAAAGGGACTGTTGTGGCACATAAAACAGGTACGTTGGCCTATGTCCGGGGCGACGCGGGTATTGTCTATGCCACGCAGCCGTTTGTGGTGTCGGTGTTTGTCGAGGGCGTACCAACCGCATCGGCGGCCCGGCCTGATGCCGAGCAAATCATCGGCGAGATTGCGCTGATTTGCTACCAGTATTTTTCCCGGCCATGACTACTTTCGCCAACCGCGCCATTGCGTATTATAACGCCCTCGAAGCCCCCGCCAACCTGCCGTCGGGCATTGATGTGATGAACCCGTATCAACAGCCGGATGTGCAGCAGATTGTAAGCGAGTTTTACGGCAAATTTTATGCGGACAACAGCCCGCGCGTGTTTCTGCTGGGTATTAACCCCGGTCGGTTTGGGGCGGGTGTTACGGGTGTTTCGTTCACTACGCCCCAGAATCTGCGCCGGTACTGCGGCATCGACAACGAGCTGAGGGATACCCCGGAGTTGTCGAGCCGGTTTATTTATAAGGTGGTAGAAGCCTTTGGCGGGGCGCGGGAGTTTTACAGCAAGTTCTTCCTGAGTTCGCTCTTTCCGCTGGCCCTGACCAAAGACAGTGGTAATGGTAAACCAGTCAACTATAATTTCTACGACGACCGCGCCACGACCAACGCCCTTTGGCCCTTCATTACCGATGCCATCCGAACCCAAACCGGCTTTGGCCACGACCGGCGCGTGGCCATTTCGCTGGGTCGTAAAAACGCCGACTACCTGCGTCGACTGAACGACGAACGCAACTTCTTCGACCGCATTGTTACCCTCGATCATCCGCGCTATATTCTGCAATATAAAAGCAAAGACACCGAACAGTATCTGGGTCGTTACATTGCCACTCTGCACGACTGTCTGGAAGGGGCGTAAAAAACCGACCGGAGTTTGGTCAGCCGGTTTCTGCGTAGCTGGTGGCTGCTATTGTTTTGCCAGTTCAATGGTATTCGTATACGTCTCCTCTTTACCGTCGCCGTCGTAATCTGCCTTGTCCATGGTCGATAGCTTCATTGTGTTGCCATTTTTGGCGACATCATACACTGTTACGTCGGCACCGTCGGTAATCGTTAGTTTATTGCCGTCTACTTTCCAGGTCGATGT
>JACMPG010000197.1 GCA_014377625.1 Spirosoma sp. | reverse complement strand
GACCAAATGGACCTGTAAGTTGTAAACCGAATGACTGCCTGACCGTTGCTGCTTCATACAGCAAAACTACCAAAACTGAGTAGCAACTAAAGTCTTGCCCTAAAGGGCATAGCTTGAACTAGCGTACTTAAAAAGTCAACCAATATGCCCCAACCTCTCCGCATTCTACCCCTTTTCCTGCTGCTCACCGCCTTTGGATTACCCCTGCTGGCGCAAACACCCACCAACGAGCGCGTGAGTATTCCGGCACAGCCTTCGCCACAGCCTTTGCGTTTTCCGCAGGTTGTGCAGGCGGTGGAAGCCCAAACGACCTACCGGTTTTTCTATAACCCTGCCGAAGTAGACAGCCTGCCGGTGACTGTTTCTACCGAAAGCCAGTCGGTACGAACGCTGTTGCAGCAGATTTTTTCCGGGTCGAAATTCAACTACGCTATTGATGCGCAGCAACGCGTGTACATCACGCTGGAGCGTGTTATCAGGACGGAGTTACCTATTGGTTTTTTCCGGGGCGGGCTGCCGGGTACGGGAACAGATACCACGCTGAATGATTACCTCGGCCAGCGTCAGAAAAAACGAGCCGAACCCGAAGCCAAAACCTACGAGATTGGTAAACGCACCACCGATGCGTCGGACCGGCCCGTTCGTCCGGGCCGGGCAACGGTATCGGGCTATGTACGAAACGTGGCTTCGGGCGAGCCGGTGGTGGGCGCGGCCCTCTACGTCGAAAGTCCGCGCGTGGGTACCGTTTCCGACCAGTTTGGCTTTTATTCCATCACCCTGCCGCGCGGCAGACACGACCTCAGAATCCGCAGTATCGGCATGAAAGATTCCCGCCGACGGATTATCCTGTACTCGGACGATAAATTCGATATAGAGATGGAGGATGATGTGATTGCGCTGAAAGAAGTGGTCATCGAAGCCGAAAAAGACAGGAACATTTCGGGCCTGCAAATGGGGCAGGAACGAATCGACATCAAGAGTATCAGGCAGGTACCCACCGCCCTCGGCGAAGCCGATTTACTACGCGTTATTCAGACGCTGCCGGGCGTAAAAACCGTGGGCGAAAGCTCAACGGGTCTTAACGTGCGGGGGGGCTCCACGGACCAGAACCTGATTTTGTACAACGACGCCACCATCTACAACTCCTCGCACCTGTTCGGGTTTTTCTCGGCCTTCAACCCCGATATGATTAAGAGTGCCGAACTGTACAAAAGTGCCATGCCGTCGCGGTTTGGGGGGCGGCTGTCGTCGGTGCTGGATGTGCAGACGCGGGATGGCAATAAGAAGAAGCTCGTTGGTTCGGGGGGGATTGGGCTACTGACGGGGCGGCTGATGCTGGAAGGGCCAATTCTGAAAGACAAAACGTCGCTTATTGCGGGCATCCGGTCCACCTATTCCGACTGGCTGCTGCGGCAGTTGCAGAACACATCGTACCAGAAAAGCCAGGCGCAGTTTTACGACCTCAACCTGCACATTACCCACGAGATGAACGAGCGGAACACGTTTTACCTCACCGGGTACGCCAGCAAAGACCGATTCCGGCTCAGCAGCGACACTACGTACCGCTACCAGAACCAAACGGCCACGCTGAAATGGAAACACGTCATCACCAATAAGCTGTATAGTGTTTTTACGGGCAGCTACAGCGGTTATAATTACGACGTAACGAGCGAGAAAAATCCGGTAAACGCCTGTACCCTCGACTTTGCCATTAACCAGTATCAGGCCAAAGCCGATTTCAACTATTACCCTACCAACCAGCATGCCGTTGATTTTGGCGTCAGCAGTACGCTCTACAAAATAAACCCCGGCACGTTTGGCCCAAGGGGCAGCGAGTCGCTGATTGTACCGGACGTAGTACCCGCCGAGCGTGGTCTGGAAAGTGCCGTTTACATTGGCGACCGCTTCGATGTCAGTTCCCGGCTGTCGATAAGTGCCGGATTGCGGTATTCACTGTATACTTTCTTAGGGCCTGCATCGGTGTTTCAGTACGCGCCGGGACAGCCCAAAACGCTGGGCAACATTACCGATACGCTTTCGTACGGTAAAAATCAGGCCATCAGCACCTATCAGGGGCCCGAGTACCGCGTCTCCATCCGCTACGGGCTAAGCAATACAGCCTCCGTCAAAGCGAGCTTCAATCGAACGCGGCAGTATATTCAGATGCTGTCCAACACCACCGTTATTTCGCCTACCGACATCTGGAAACTCAGCGACCCGCACATCAAGCCGCAGATTGGCGACCAGTACGCCATTGGCCTGTACAAGAATAACCGCAATAATACCATCGAGACCTCAGTAGAAGCGTATTACAAAACCATGCAGAACCGGATTGACTACCGGGGTGGGGCGTCGCTGATTCTGAACAACCACATCGAAACCGACGTGGTGAATGCTGAAGGGGTGGCCTATGGTATCGAGTTTCTGGTGAAGAAGACCGCCGGCAAGTTCAATGGCTGGCTCAGCTATACCTTTGCCCGCACGTTGCTGCGCACCACCGGCCCGGCCAACTCAGAAATTATTAACGACGGGAAATGGTACCCCAGCAGTTACGACAAACCGCACGACGTTACGCTCATCAGCAACTACAAGGTAAATCGCCGGTTTAGCCTGTCATTCAACTTCACGTACAGTACCGGTCGGCCCATTACCCTGCCCGTCTCAAAGTACTACCTCGACGGCGCCCCCCGGCTGCTGTACTCCGACCGCAATCAGTACCGCATTCCTGATTATTACCGCGCCGACGTAGCGATGAACATCGAAGGCAACCACAAAGTAAAGAAACTGGCGCACAGTTCGTGGACTATCTCGATCTATAACCTGCTGGGGCGCCGGAATGCCTATTCGGTCTATTTCAAGTCGGAGAACGGTCGCGTGAACGGCTACCAACTATCCATTTTCGGCCAGCCCATTCCGTCGGTGACCTATAATTTCAGATTTTGACGGGTACGCAGTTCTCCAGCGTAAACGGTGTACGACCGGAATTTCGGGCAGAAATGGGCGGGCCGGATTACGCTGTTAGTACAACAAAGCGGAGCCGGTTCGATGGGAATGCGAAGGAGCAACGGGCTACGGCGGACCCGCCTTCATCAGTTCGGGCTAGGAGGAGAAAGCAGCCCGGATGCTGTCGAATATCCGTTCAAGAACCCGGACGTCTTTCGTAATAACTTCGGCGGTACCTTCCAGTCCATAGCGAAACGGCAGTTTTTTGTTTACGGTGGTAGTAAGGCCGCCGGGCAGGGCTACGTAGAGCTTATAAACGGTCCGGGGTTGCCCACCCGCGCTCAGCGTCGTGCTGATGTCGGCAACGGTAGCTACCCGCCCGCGCAACATGCCAAACTCTTTTTTGCCAAAACTCAGCAGGGTAATGTTGACCGCCTGCCCTACGGCCACTTTTCCTGAGCCGGACGGTTCAATGAATAACTCACCCACGTATGAACCCGACAGCCCCGGAACCGCGGAGCCCCGTTGGGCAGCGCCCCGCCTTTCGGGACCCGGCACAATGCCGGCCACCTCCTGCCCCGCCACCAGCACCGAGTTTTCGTGCATAAAATTGAGGTAGTTCAGCCGACCATCAATCGGGGCTTTCAGCACATAGGTGGTTTCCCAGGCCGTAATGGCGTTGAGCAGGCCCGTAAACGCATCGCGCAGGCCATTACGGGCGGCCAGCTGCCGGTCAGTCTGGTCAAAGTCGTATTCAGCTTTCTGGCTGCGGAGGCCAATAATACGGTTCTCATTTTCCGAAATAGTTGCTCTGGCCGCTTCAATGGCTTTGGACTTGGTAATCAGTTCATCCCGTTTGACTTCGAGTTGCTCGATGGAGATACTCCCCGACTGCTGAAGGGGTTTGTAGCGGGTTTCGTAGGTACGCAGTAGCAGATTATACTCCTGTTCCAGCAATTCCATTTGCCGGTTCAGCCGGTTACCTACCTGATACAGGCCGTTGATCTGTTCGTTAACAATGCCTTTTCGCTGCAGGTTACTATTACCACGTACGCCCAGAGCCTGCCATTCTTTCCAGCGGAGCAGCAGCACATTGTAAGGGGTCTGCAATTCACCCAACTCCAGCCCGTCGGGCAGCAACAGGGAGGCAGACCGTGGGCCTTCTGCGAGCTGATCCGTATCAAAGACGGGCTGGAATGCATCCAGCCCATCGCGCAGGACCTGCACATCACTGTAGCGGGCTGTTCCACCAATGGTAGCAAACACTTCGTTGGCCGTGAGCAGGGTTTTGTCGATGGCCAGCAGATGAACGGGGCCGCTGGCCCGTGCCACAACCGTGGCGGGTGGCGTGTTGGTGGTAATGGTAATTTTGCCCTTGATAACGTCCGGGTATTTAATGAACCAGGCCAGCCCCAGCAGGAGCAATACCACGCCAAACATCAGGCTGATACCCCAGCGCAGGGGCCAGCCGGGCATCTGAGTCAGGAGTTCGTCAACATCGTCGGAGTGAGTAGTATACGGAGTTGGCTGGGGCATAACGGGGTCAGTTTAGGTTGCCAACTAACTGTTTTGCGTCGGCTTCAATGAGTTTCAGGGCGTACAGGGCCTGTAGCTGATTTAGTTTGGCTTCTGTATAGGCCAGCTGAACGGAGCGGTATTCAATCAGGCTGGAGAAACCGTTCTGGAGCCGGTTGCGGGCAATGATCAGACTACGGGCTGCATTTGTCGTTAACAGCGCCGACAGGGCCACAATTCTACCCTGCGTCTGGTAGGAACGGGCCAGTAGTTCAGATTCTGCCTGGAGCCGGCGCTCAGTCCCTTTCAGGGTGATCTCAGCCAGCGTACGTTCCAGTTCACTCTGCCGGACAGATCGCCTTATTTCCCGGCTCCGCAACAGAGGCATGGATACCGACAGGCCGCCGATCAGAAAATTGGTTGAACTACCGTTGATACGGGGAATATCGATAAACTTAGTCCCCGTGAAGCTTTGGTAGAGCGATGAATTCAGCCTTACCACCGGCTTGAAAGCCGTTTTTTGTAACTGTATGGCATTAGCGGCAACCAGCACCCCCACGCGCTGGCTTCGCAGGTCGAAGTTGAGGCTGAGTAACTTACCATTCAGGTTGGAAAAGGCAGGCGGGCGGGCACCGGCCGTCAGGCTGTCGGTCAGGATGACAGGCTCGAAACGGTTCCAGCCGATGGTTATCTGAAGCTGGCTCTGGGCCGTTTGAACGTTAATTTCCTGCTGGAGGTAAATGGTCGAATCGGTTAAAAACAGGTTCTCGGCCTGCAACACGTCAAATGTGCTGGCTTTACCCAGGCGTTCCTGCTCCCTGAAGTCGATAAAGCGGGCTTTGGACAGGTTGACGCTTTCGGTTCTGACCCCCAGCCGGGCGGTTTCCACTACCACCTGGTAATAGGCCGCTACCAGCGCCCGGCTGACCCGCTGGCGTACCGCCTGGGTCTCCAGCGACGCCTGCTGCACCAGCTGACTGAGTCGGGTCTGACTCAGCGCCACCCGCCCACCATTGTACAGCAGCCAGCTGGCGCTTATGCTCCCGTCGATGGCATTGTCCTGGTAAATACCCTTGACAAAAGTAGTGGGTGAGTTGTATTGATTGAAGTAATTGTTCTGACCAATATTCAGGCCAATGGCGGGTAGCCGGTCGGGTACGCCAACTTGCTGGTTGCTGCGGGCAATGGCTTCGCGCTGGATGGCCGTCTGCAACTCGGTATTATTGGCCAGCCCCAGGCGAAGCGTTTCCACCAGAGACAGCGAAGTTTGTGCCCGGCCAGGTTGTCCGCCAAGCAGCATGGCCAGCAGTAGCCACCAGCCATCCGCAAACCTCCGCCTTTTCTGACGCTGGGCACCCCCGTTTGTGCACCCGCCTGACCAAGTACATGAGCCACCATTCATACTACTAGCTGCTAAGTTCCAACTGATTGTGAACCAACGTATAGTAGTAGCCCTGTTTATGCACGAGTTCAGTATGCGTACCACTCTCCACAATCTCGCCCTGGTGCAGCACAACAATATTATCGGCATTGCGTACCGTGCTGAGCCGGTGCGCAATGACCAGTACGGTGCGCCCCTTCGTGAAATCAGCCAGGTTGTTCATGATAATCTTTTCGTTATTGGCATCAAGGGCACTGGTCGCTTCGTCAAAAAACAAAAACGTGGGGTTTTTATAGATGGCCCG
>JACMPG010000021.1 GCA_014377625.1 Spirosoma sp. | reverse complement strand
TTTATCGAATACCTGCCGAACGCGCTCTGGTTGTTGCTGAGCTTTACTGAACAAACTACCCCGTCCAAACGCCACCAGCATCCGCTCCGTACCCGGCGACACCAGCGACCTCCGCGACCGAATCAGCACCTGCCCCGGCCCTACCTGCGGCACCGGTACGGTTTCGATCGCGAGTTGCCCGGTTTTGAGGTTAAGAATGAGTTGGTTCATTTATTTTTAATACAGATTTACAAAAAAACGTATAAAGTTACAAATAGTTTTACTTATTCCGTCTTTGTAGTGTCAGAGTTTAGGAAAAAGCCCCGGATGCGTTCGGCCGCTCGCCCGTCCCAAAGCGGGGGCGTTGCGTCGGGTCGTACACGTACAACCCGGATTTCGGTTATCTTTTCCTGAATGATGACCGGGTCAAGCGATGGAATAAGTTGATTGGTGCCGTGCGTAATAGTAGCGGGCCGCTCGGTGGTGGTGCGGAGGGTTAGACACGGTACGTTGAGGAAAGTCGTTTCTTCCTGCACTCCACCCGAATCAGTCAGGACGACAGCCGCGTGTTCGAGCAGGTTTAAAAACTCCAGATAGCCCTGCGGTTCCAGTAAACGGACGTTTTTCAGTTGTGTAAGCGTGTCGAACAAACCAAATCGAACCAACCCGGCGCGGGTGCGTGGGTGCAGCGGCAACACGACCGTCAGTTGCCGGGCGGTGGTTTCAGCGATGTGTAACACCGCCTGTAAACCGACTTTGGTGTCGACATTGGCGGGGCGGTGCATAGTCATCAACGCGTATTGCTTCGGTATCAGACCCAGCGCACCAACCGTATTGAGCCTATTGGCTTTGGGGCGGCAGTGCACCAGCGCGTCGATTAAGACGTTGCCAACAAACTGGATTTTTTCGGGGGGGATTCCTTCGTGCAGCAGGTTATCGATGCCCGATTGCTCAGTTACGAACAGGACATCGGCAAGTTCATCGGTCAGGACGCGGTTCGTTTCTTCGGGCATTGTGTGGTCGAAGGAGCGCAGCCCTGCTTCAACGTGCGCCACCCGAATACGGAGTTGATTGGCTACCCGTGCCGCAGATAGTGTACTCGTCACGTCGCCAATGACCACGACCCAGTCAGGCTGTTCGGCCAGCAATACGGGTTCAAGCCGTGCCATGATGCTGACGGTTTGCTGCGTAATTGACCCCGGCGATACGTTCAGCGCGTAATCAGGTGCAGATAAACCGAGTTGCGTGAAAAACTGCCCGCTCAGGCTATCGTCGTAGTGCTGGCCCGTATGCACCAGTACCGTGCCAATGGCTGGCTCCGCCCTAAATGCCCGGAGCAATGCCGACGCCTTCATCAGGTTGGGCCGCGTACCGACCACGAGCAGGAGTTTCATTATTCGTATTCTGTTAGCCATTAATGTCTTTCAGTTCGACTGATTCATGATCCCGTTTCCGGTACACACTCACAAACAGGTTGTTCACGTGTTGCTCTGGAAGAAGTAGCGTTAGCAGCTGGGAAACTGGGTTAGAACCTGCATAGTAAGCCGTATCGAGCTGGTCGAAGCCAAACGCGGATAGTTGACGGGCAAAGGCATCGGCGGTAACAACGTGCCGGACGTGGGCATAGTAGGCAGGTTTGCCCGTGAGCCGGAACGCAAGACGTTCCAACGTTCGGTACGCGCTTTGGCGGTTCGGCATCGAAACGACCAGCAGGCCACCGGGTTTCAGCAATTCATGTGCCTGATGAAGCATACCGGGCATATCATCCAGATATTCCAGCACGCTCGACAGCAGTACCACATCCTGCCCGGCATATTCAGCGGGGTTACTCAGTGGCAGAGACGCCAGCGCGAACCCGACGTTGGCCCGTGTTTTCTGTTCATGGCACAGCGCAATCATGGCTGGTGACGCATCGACGCCCGTCACGGTACAGCCCTTTTCGGCGAGATGACGACTAAAAATACCCGATCCGCAGCCCAGGTCCAGCACCGTATCCGTTGGGCGAACGTACCGCGCAAACAGGCCAGTCCACACCCGAAACCGCTCCTGAAAATCGGATGAGGCCGCGTATTTATGAGAGAAAGTAACGGCGTTGGTATCGTGAAAAACAACGGCGTTATTGTCCTGGCTCTCCTTTCCCGCGCTATCAATTGCCGACTGATACAGTCGCTCCCAGTCGCCAACACCTTTGTACGTATCAAACCGGTTGTGGGCAAGCCGGTAGGCTCGTTCTCGGTAGGTTTGGTATTCGCTGGGCGGCATGGTTAGGTAGGTGTCGATGGCCAGCCGGAGCGATGCCGGGTCGTTGGTGACCCAGTGACCCGCGCCATCGGTGGCCAGCAGTTGCCAGGGCGTACCGGTGGCGGCAATGACGGGCGTTCCCTGTGCCAGCGATTCGATGACGACAACGCCAAAATTTTCGGAGTGCGACGGTAGAATCGTTACCAGTGCGTCGGCAAACAGCTGTGCTTTAGCATCGCCCGTTACCAGCCCCACGAAGTTGACTTTGTCAGTCAGGTTCATCCGCTTTGTCTGTTCAAGTAACGTCTGGTAACTCCCATCGTCAGGTCCGGCAATGATCAGCGTGTACGGTCCGGCGCGAAACAGGGCGGATTGGGCCAGTGCGCTGAGGAGCTGGTCAATGGCTTTTACGGGATGCAGTCGACCCAAAAACAGCAGAAACGGACTGACTGGGCTGCATTCAGCCGGGCTGCGCTCAGCCGGGCTGAGCGCAGCATCGTGACGCTTCCGCACGGGTAACTCCATTCGGTTCGGCAACTCGGACACGCGGGTATTTGAACCAAACTGCTGCCGGATTTGCGCTACCTCAGCCGTACTCGTGGCATGGCATGTAACGCCACGGCTCAACCACCGGAACATCGGCAACACCACCCGTTTTCGGCGCGGGCTGAATGCCAGCGCTACCGAACTCAACTCACCGTGGGGCGACCAGACAACTGGCTTCCCCAGCAGCCGCGCCAGCATCACAAACACCACCGAACCCGGATAGAATAGGCTGTTTACATGCACCACATCGACCCCGCGCATGGCCCGAAAGCCTTCCCAGACATGACGAAACGGTAAGTAAACGTGCGGATTTGTTGTGTAAATAACCCGGCCAAAATCCTGCGTCAGCCAGTGATTGCGCGGTACCGACGCGGGTAAATCCTGCGCCGTTGCCACGATGGTTACGCTATGTCCGGCGCGGGTGAGAGCTTTGGCCAGCCAGTACGTTGCGTTGCCCGGCCCGCTTATGGGCGAGGGATAAAACCAGTCGGCGGTGAGCAGAATGTTCATCGCTTCCGGTTGGTGAGGTGAACCCAGACGTAGCGTAGGGCGAAATACACTAACTCGTAACCCTTGCTGAACAACTCACCACTGCTGCGGATATGCCGATACTGAACGCCTAAATCGCCGAGGTACGCCCGGACTGGTTTTTTCGGTTTGTAGGTGTATCGTAACAGGACATCGGGCAGGTTTCGGTACGTAGCTGAATGCCGGGCGCGGAGCCACAAATCGAGGTCTTCGCCACTGCGTAACGACTCGTTATACAGCCCAAAACGGTTAAAAAAGTCGGCCCGGAACAGCACCGTCGGATGAATGAGCAGTGGTTTGATATACCGCTGCGCCACAATTTGCGCGTGTTCGGCGGGCAGCACCAGTATGCCGATGTGTTGCCCAGTTGTGCCAACGAGTTCGGCAGCGGTACCCAGGACGTCGATGTTTGGGCAGGCGTCCATGAACCGTACCTGCCGGGCAAGCCGCTCCGGGAAACTATAATCGTCGGCATCCATACTGGCGATATACCGCCCCTGCGCCCGTTCGACAGCCCGGTTCCGGCACCAGGACTGCCCCCTGTTTTTGGGATTACGTATCACCAGAATTCGCCTGTCCATATTTGCGTAGCGATTCAGTATGTTGGTGGTCTGGTCGGTACTGCCGTCGTTCACGATGATAAATTCCAGATTGTGAAGGGTCTGATTCAGGATGCTGTCGATGGCAACCATCAGCGTTTTTTCGGCATTATAACAGGCCATGACGACAGAAACAAGGGGCGTAGTCATGGCTTAGTAGGCGGGGGTGAAAACGGTATCGAGGGAAATCCAGCCGTCGGCGGCCCAGTCGGTAGAGCGCGGGTGGCGGGGGTGTAGCACGATTTTTTCGGGATGCGCAGCCAGCCACGCTGCCCACCAGCCAAACGTACTGACCGACAAAATAAAGTGGCGGCAGCGGGTCATCAACTGAAACGACGTATCGGTATCACCCACGGCTTCGTCCACAACGTGAAGTGGCAAGCCACCGGCCCGAACGTGCTGACGACACCAGGGGATATCGTCCGAAAAAACAAACAGCGTTGGCGAAATGCCCTGCCTAATCAGGTAAGTTGTTGCCTGCTCAATCTGCGATGTCGTCAGCGTAGTTTGTTGGGAGTCAGTCAGGAAGTCTGTTCGCCGGACGTGGATGCAAACGGCTTGGCAGGAATGGATCACATCGGCCAGTGCAGCCGCTTTGCCAGTCAATGGCCGGACGAAATTCAGCTCAGCACGAAGTTCATCCCGGATGGAGTCAACGTACTTTTCGGACTGCCAATAGCCGTCCAGATAGCAGTGGGCCGGGGCATTGGATAGCGAATTGGGGTTGTAAGCGTCGGCATTCTCCTCGGTGATATAATGCGGATTCAGGGCCTGAACGACCCGTTGTATCAGTCGCTGTCCGTACCGTTGCCGTCGAAGCCGGGGCCGGTATGCCGCCAGCGGAACGTACCGGCTCACCTCCGCTGCGCTGGCCCGTCCGGCGTTAATCGTAAACATATCGAGGGCATAGTTGCGCCGGGCGAAGGGCTGATTATCGGGCTGATTGTCCAGAAAATGCCGGTCGAGTTTGAGCGGAACGTTATGCCGATTGGCCACTGCCCGCCCCATTGCATACTGAAACAGTTGATTGCCCATGCCGCCGGTTAGTTTTACAATCACCATGGTCAGAGATAATCGAACAGGTTATCGCCGTTCATCAACAGCACCGCCACGTTTAGCAGCAGCAGGGCCAGCAATACCAGCACGATCGGCAGCGGGTATTCGCGGATGACGAACAGCGGGGCGAAAAACGGCAGGAAGACCAGAATATACAGCATAAACCCCGTAGAACCGCCCAGAATAGACAGCGACATAATACCCCCGTAGCTAAACAGCCGCCGGGTATCGGCATCATATTGCCACAACCTGCGCGGGCTGAGCAGTATCCGCCCCAATAGCCATAGGCCAATGACGCCCGCTGGTACGAACAGGCTCAGCAACAGCCAGTTTCCACCATAGGCAACCGTATCGACCATCAGCCCGAATTTGTAATACGGAAACGGTGAAATAAGGGCCATGACGTACTTATACAGCGGCAGCAGCGGCCCCAGCCACGCCCCCCGAAATACACCGATGGTCTCGGCAGCGTAGCGGGCATCATAAAAAGGCAGCACATATTGGTAGGCGTAAACCGTACTGACCAGCAGCAGACTCCCCATAATCAGATTCAGCCAGAACCGGTTGGGTTGATACAATCGCACCAGACTATACAGCAACACGAACGGCAATAGGGCGGCTTTGCAGAGAAAAAGCAGCACAACCGCCAACCCCAGCGCCAGTAATCTACCCGGCGTCCGCTTCGCAAGACAGGCTTCGAGCGAGATGAAAAACAGAAAAATACTGAACGACGTAACGTGGTGACGGGTTGGATACGCCAACAATGCCAGATAGCCCGGCGATATGAGCATGAACAGAAATACCGGCGTCCGGTACGGTTCGCAGATGACATCCCAGCGCGTTGTCAGACCAAGCAATCCGCTCACCAGCCCGGCATGGACAAACACCTGCGTGAGTTGGTACGTCTCCGCATCGGGATTGTTGAAGAGGAAACCGGGCAGCAGGGCCGTGGGCAGAAAACCCGCGTTGAGGTATTTGGGGCCAATAGCCGCCACCAGCCCCAGCACCCCGACTATATCGTTCCGAAGACGGGGAATAATTTCGTCCATGACGGTGAAATACGTAGGCCCGTCGCCAACCTCGAAAAACGTATAGCCCGCAAACCCCTGCGCCAGTGCGTAACCCACAACCGGATACAAAAACACCCAGTAGGAAACGGGCTTTCGGAGTGTTCCAGCCACGTACCCGCACAAAACGGTAGTAGCCAGCAACAGAGCCAGAACGGACACCGACCGCAGACAACCCAGCAAAAACAGGCTGATAATCAGGCTGCGTATCCAGTTCATAGCCGCCAGTAGTCAAATCCAACAAACTCTGATGGCGTGTATATCGCTTTCAAATCAAGCAAAATCGGTCCGTCGGGCATGAGCAACTGGAAATAACCGACATCCAAACTTCGGTATTCGTCGTGCGCAACGGCTATGATGACGGCATGGTAGGGGCCGGTGGGTTCGGGCAGCAGCGTCAGGTTATAATCGGCGAGGGCGTCGGTGGGGCGGGCGTGGGGGTCGGTTACGTCAACGGTGACGGCGTAGTTGCGCAGTTCGGTAATCAGGTCGGCCACGCGCGAGTTGCGGATGTCGGCCATATTTTCCTTGAAGGTCAGGCCCATGACCAGCACCCGGCACTGCCGCAAATCGGTATTGTTGTGTAGCAGTATCTGGACCACTTTGGTCGCCACAAATGCGGGCATCCCGTCGTTGATACGCCGACCGGAGTTTATCACCTGCGGATCGTAGCCGAGTTGGCGGGCTTTATACAGCAGATAATACGGGTCGATGCCGATGCAGTGACCGCCCACCAGACCGGGCGTAAAGGGCAGAAAATTCCATTTGGTACCAGCGGCTTTCAGCACTTCCTGCGTGTCGAGTTTCATCCGGTCGAAGATAATGGCCAGCTCATTCATCAGCGAAATGTTCAGGTCACGCTGCACGTTCTCGACCACTTTGGCCGCTTCGGCTACCTGAATACTGGGCGCTACATAGACCCCTGCCGTAATGACACGCCCGTACACATCGGCAATGGTTTGGGCGGCTCCGGCATCGTGGCCCGATACCACTTTCTGAATGTCGGTCAGTGAGCGGGTTTTGTCGCCGGGGCTGATGCGTTCGGGTGAGTAGCCAAGCGAGAAGTCGTGACCCAGTATCAGACCCGACGTTTGTTCCAGCACGGGCAGACAGTCGTCTTCGGTACAGCCGGGATAGACCGTCGATTCATACACTACGCAGTCGCCGGGTTTCAGGGCGCGGCCCACCGTTTCCGACGCCCGGCGCAGGTACTGTAAATCGGGGACTTTGTATTCATCGACCGGGGTGGGTACGGCAATGATAAAGAAATGCGCGTTTCGCAGTGTGTTGGCATCGGCAGTAAACTGAATATCGCGCCCTGCAAAATCGTCGGGCGTGAGTTGCTGCGAAGGGTCGACACCCTGCTGCATCTGCGCCACCCGGTCGGCGTCGGTATCGTAGCCAATGACCCGAAAGGGACGCGCCAGGGCCAGGGCCAGTGGTAACCCCACGTAGCCCAGCCCGATGACGGCAATCTGCTTTTGTCTGGTCAGGAGTTGGTCAATCATTGCAGAATGCCGGTGAGCGTTTGCCAGCGTTGAAACCAGTTGAGTTGGCACAGTATAGCCCATAACACGACCATTGCCACACCGAACAAGGCGAAGAATCCGACAACAAGTGTGCGGGTGGGCGATATGCGTTCGGGCGGTACCGTGGGCGATTCCAGTACGGTAAAAACGGGCGTTTGCTGCTGCACTTTCAGCCGCGCCTGTTCGTGTTGACGGGCCAGTTCGATATAAACCGACTGCGCAATGCTTAACTCATCACTAAGTTGCTGCCGCTCCATTGTAGCGGTCTGCAAAATCAGATTTTTATGCTGGTCGTTGTAATCAAATAACGTCCGTTGTGCAGTCTGGTAGCGTTTTTTCGCTTCGGTTAGTCGCTGGTTATAGAAGTCCAAATCCTGCCGGGCTTTACCGGTGCGGTAGTTGGTTACGTAGCGTGTCAGGTAGTCCATCGTCATCTGCGCTACCGTAGCGGCACTCAGCGCGTCGGGCATCCGGGCGGAGATGGCGATAATGCCGGAACGGGTATCGAACCGGGCTTTTACGCGCCTGCTGATGGCGTCGAGCAGATTTTTTTGCCGGATGGTCAGCGGCTGGGGTAGACCGGGCGTTAAGCTGACCGGTCTCAACGCCGGCTTTTTCCATCCCCAAAATCCCGTCAGTTTCGTTCGCCATGTCTCGGCAGGAAGCAGGAGTTCGCCAACGGTGATTTTGCCCGATGTGGTCGGTACGGTCTGCCCAATCAAATACAGCCGAAACGGTTTGCTTTGCAGAATACTGGGATATAAGTCAGGCCGGATGGCGTCCATCCCCTCCGTTTCGGAAAGATCAATACCCGACAGGTTTGCCATCGACGCCAGCCGCCGGAACACGTCGCCGGAGCCGCCGGTCATTTCGGGCATAAGCTGCGCATCGGCTTCGTACTCAAACGGCAACACCAGCGATACCATCACGCCCAGACCCGTACATAGCGCAATAACCCAACCCACCTGCCGACGCCGGGACCACATCCGCCGAAACAGGGCATTGGGCGATAAATCCGAACTAAGCGGTGGTGTTGGCAGGATCACAGTAAACAGGTTACGGTTGTATGGCTTCTGACGTAGTAGTTACCAAATGTATCTAATTTGCCGAAAAGTTACCTCATAAACGCTGCATCAACTTAACGACCTGCTCGTTTTTCCAGGCCACAAAATCACCCGCTTCGATGTGCGCCCGCGCCTGCCGAACCAGCCAGAGGTAAAACGTCAGGTTTTGCAGACTGGCAATCTGACCGCTTAGCAGCTCATCGGCTTTGAAAAGGTGGCGCAGGTAGGCTTTGCTGTAAAATGTGCTGGCGTAGCCACCCAGCGTAGCGTCGATGGGGCTGAAATCACGGCTCCACTTCTGGTTTTTGATGTTGATGATGCCTTGCGTCGTGAACAGAAATCCGTGTCGGGCGTTGCGGGTCGGCATCACGCAGTCAAACATATCGACGCCCCGCGCAATGGCTTCGAGGATGTTGGCGGGCGTACCAACGCCCATCAGATAGCGGGGTTTGCTGGCGGGCAGAATCTCGTTGACCAGTTCGATCATGGCGTACATTTCCTCGGCGGGTTCGCCCACGGCCAGGCCGCCAATGGCGTTTCCCTCGCGCTCTTTGCTGGCAATGACTTCGGCAGACTGTCGGCGCAAATCGGGATAGGTACTGCCCTGCACGATGGGAAACAGTGTTTGCCGGTAGCCGTAGTGTTCCTCCGTACTGTCGAAGCGCGCAATGCAGCGGTCGAGCCAGCGGTGGGTCATCTCCATCGACTTCCGGGCGTAGTCGTATTCGCAGGGGTAGGGTGTGCACTCGTCGAAAGCCATGATAATGTCGGCCCCGATAGTACGCTGAATATCCATGACGCCTTCGGGTGTGAAGATGTGTTTGGAGCCGTCGATGTGCGACATGAACGTAACGCCTTCTTCCTTAATCTTGCGGGTCTTGGACAGCGAATAGACCTGATATCCGCCCGAATCGGTCAGAATGGGCCGTTTCCAGCCGTTGAAGCCGTGCAGTCCGCCCGCCTGTTGTAGTACGTCGAGGCCGGGACGCAGGTAGAGATGGTAGGTATTGCCGAGGATAATTTCGGCGTTGACGTCGGCTTCGAGTTCGCGCTGGTGTACGGCTTTCACCGTTCCTGCCGTGCCGACGGGCATAAAAATTGGCGTTTGTATCGGCCCGTGATCGGTGGTCAGCGTCCCCGTGCGGGCTTTCGACGCCGGATCATGGGCAGTAATCGAAAATGTCATTCACAAAGATAACAGGCCGTGTGCGTTTGAGGTCACAACGCATCAAGCAGGTCGTAGGCGTTAGCAGCCTGGGCTTTACCTGACAGAACATCGTTCAATTCGTCCACTGCCTGGCTAAATTCGGCAATAAACAAGGCTTTTTCGTCAGATATACCCACAGGTAGCGGTTTGGTCTTCACGAACGAAAGGCTGCGCAACAATTCCAGCATGAACGTTGCTTTGCTGTCGGGAATGTCGAGTACGATTTTCATGCAAGCAAGATACAAAATTTACGGAAGCAGTTGGCTATATGCCCGGCCTGCCACAAACTGCTTCGCGCCGACTACCTTTGCGGCTTGAAAACCAATACCGTATTGTTCAACTGATTCCGTTTGTGATTACTGCCTTCCTCCTGGCCTGGCTGCTTGTGCTGGGTGTTCAGCTTATTTATATCCTGTTCGTTTTTTCGCGCACGGCTTTCCATCGGCGGCCCGCTACCGAACCCGCGTCTGCGTTGGCACCCGTTACCGTAGTGGTATGCGCCTATAATGAGCGGGAGAATCTTGTCGAACTACTGCCACTGCTGAACGAACAGGACTATCCCGCTTTTGAGGTATTGGTAATGGACGACCGCTCGACCGACGGCACCGACCGCTTTCTCGAACACGACATTGCCCAACTCAGCCGCGTCCGATTCATCCGCATCGACCGCGAACACGAACATATTACGGCCAAGAAATACGCGCTGACCATTGCCCTCAAGAAAGCGACGTATCCCACCGTATTGCTTATTGACGCCGACTGCCGCCCGGCATCAACCAGTTGGCTGGCGCAGATGACGGCCCCGCTGGTCAATCCTGCCAAAGCCATTGTACTGGGTTTTTCACCTTATGAACATCGTCCCGGCTTCCTGAATCTGCTCATCCGTGCCGAAACACTGTTTACCGCCGTGCAGTATATGTCACTGTCGCTGGCGGGTCGGCCTTACATGGGCGTGGGCCGGAATCTGGCGTATCGAACCAAAACGTTCTTCGACAATCGGGGCTTTTATACCCACAAAAACGTACTGGGTGGCGACGACGACCTGTTCATCAACGAAGTAGCTACGGGCCGCAACACCGCCGTTTGCCTGGACCCGGAAGCGTTCACCTGGTCGATACCCAAAGAAACTTGGGCCGAGTGGCGTGTGCAGAAACGGCGACACCTGAACGTAGGCCAATACTATAAACGCGGCAACAAAATCCGGCTGGGACTGCTCACCGGTTCGCACGTGCTAAGCTGGCTACTGGCGTTGGTGGCGGGTGGAATGCTGCTCATTAAAGAACTCACAGCGAGCCGGTTCACCGCGTCAGACTGGCAACTCTTGCTTGTTGCAACGGCGGTTTTCGCGTTCCGCTGGCTTATATTCTGGGGTATCGTAGGTCGCATCAGCTACCGGCTAAGCCAGACCGTACACTGGGCCGCCGTGCCGTTCATTGACGCGTTGCTGGCTGCGTATTATGGCATGGCCGGACTGAAAACCCTGTTTCGCCGAAAGCAGAAAGGATATTACTGGCGATAAAGTCCTTACCTTTGTTCCGCTAATCTTCTAAGGGGTGCCCCACCAAACGGGCTGAGATTATACCCATTGAACCTGCGCGGGTAATGCCGCGAAGGGAAATGAAACAGCAGACGGCACGTCTGCGCATTTAACCAATTTACACAACCAACCAAAGGTAGGTTCGGCCCCTTTGCCTATCGTCCGTTTTTCATCATGAAAAAAACGACGATTACTTACCTGATAGCCGCCCTGATGTGGCTGTTTGCGCTGCCCGCTTGGGCGCAATTCTCTGTTTCCGGTCGGGTAAACGACGCCGACGGTGGTCCGCTGCCCGGCGCGGCCATTACGCTCTCGGGCACGTATCTGGGTACTTTTGCCGATGCGTCGGGGCGGTTCCGGCTTGCCGTTCCCAGTGATACCGCTACGCTGCGGGTGTCATTGCTCGGCTACGAACCGCAGACCCGGACGCTCAGACTGCCTAATCAACCCATCACGATTACGCTGCAAAAAGCGGCTTTGGTGGTCGATGAGGTGGTCGTGAGTGCGACGCGGGCCAATCAGAAATCGGCTATTGCCTATACCGACGTATCGAAGCAGGCCATCCAGAAACTTAATCTGGGGCAGGACATTCCGCAACTGCTCAATTTCACGCCCTCGGTCGTGACCACGTCCGATGCGGGCGCGGGTGTGGGCTATACCGGTATCCGGATTCGTGGGTCGGACCCGACGCGGGTAAACGTAACGCTGAACGGTATTCCGTACAATGATGCCGAATCGCAGGGGACGTTTTTCGTGAACATGCCCGATTTCGCATCGTCGGTGAGCAGCATTCAGATTCAGCGGGGCATCGGTACCTCCACCAACGGCGCGGGGGCATTTGGGGCGTCGGTCAATATCCAGACCAACGACCTTCAGCGCGACCCCTACGCCGAAGTCAATCTGTCGGGTGGGTCGTTCGGCACGCGCCGGGCAAATGTGATGGCCGGAACGGGCCTGCTCAAAAATCATTTCGTAGTCGATGCGCGGCTGTCAACGATTCATTCGGATGGCTACATTGACCGGGCGTCTTCGGATTTGAAGTCGTTCTATGTGTCGGGGGGGTGGTATTCGGAGAAGAGTTTCGTGCGGCTGAACGTATTTTCGGGACAGGAAAAAACCTATCAGGCGTGGAACGGCGTACCGGAAGAATTCCTCAAAACCAACCGGACCTACAACGCCTTTACCTACGACAACCAGACAGACAACTACCAGCAGGACCAGTATCAGCTGATTTCGTCGCACGAGCTGAGCCGGAATTGGCGGCTGAATGCCTCCTTCTTCTACACCAAAGGCCGGGGCTACTACGAAGAATATCGACCCAATGATTCGTACAGCAAATACGGCCTGCCCAACGTGATTATCGGCGATTCGACCATCAAAAAAACAGACATTATCCGTCGGCTATGGCTCGATAATAACTTTTATGGCACCGTTTTTTCGGTCGATTACAATAGTTTCGGCAAGCTGACGGCCAACTTCGGCGGGGGCTGGAATCAGTACAAAGGCGAACACTACGGCGAGCTCACCTGGACCAGAATTGCCGGTAACACCAATATCCGCGAGCGGTATTACAACGATAATGCTACCAAAAACGACCTGAACCTCTACGCTAAAGCGTTTTATCAGGCAACCAGCAAACTAAACGGCTTCCTGGACCTACAGGTACGTACCGTCGATTACTCGTTTCTGGGCTTCAACAGTCAGTTGCAGAACGTGCAGCAAACGGCTACGCTGACGTTTTTCAACCCAAAAGCCGGACTAACTTACGTGTTCAGCGACCGCAGCACGGCCTACGCATCCGTAGGCGTGGGTCACCGCGAACCCAATCGCAACGATTACACGCAATCGACCCCCCAAAGCCGTCCCAACCCCGAAGAACTCACTGACTACGAAGCGGGCTACAAATGGCAAAGCCGGAACTTGTCGCTCACGGCCAACGGCTTTTACATGGATTACCGGAATCAGTTGGTGCTGTCGGGGCAGTTGAACGACGTAGGTGCGTATAACCGCGTCAACATTCCGGTCAGTTACCGCGCCGGGCTGGAACTGGAAGCCGCCACCCGCCTGACCAAAAACCTCCGCTGGAACGTAAATGCCACGTTTAGCCGCAACCGCGTAAAGAACTTTACCGAGTTTCTCGACAATTTCGACACCGGTGAGCAGGTGGCAGTTGCACACAGCGAAACCGATATTTCGTTCTCGCCCGCCGTTATTTCCGGGAGTCAGTTGATGTATTCAGCCACGAAAAAGCTGGAGCTGAGTCTGCTCTCGAAATACGTCGGCAAGCAGTATCTGGATAACAC
>JACMPG010000196.1 GCA_014377625.1 Spirosoma sp. | reverse complement strand
TTGAGTGCTTCGAGGACCACTTTGGTCTTGAAGGTTGCGTCGTGGACGCGCCGAGTTGACTTGGTCATTTTTGGACATTTTGTAGGTCGAAACTAATTGATTCAAGTTAGCCTACCTGTCCAAGTTTTGGGGAGCATTATATATCTCTAAGAAGCCAAGTATCCAGTCTATATTTCCATTCAGAAAAAATATCTGGAGCAAGGATGTAATTGTTAAGGTTTTATCGAATGGGAATATCCCTTTACTGTTATCATACTTAGCCGAGATAGTCAGTGAACCGGACAGCGGATTCGAGGAAATATTGAATCAAGTAATAAGTCTGAAGTTTTCATCTGACAGGAAACTTGACTTACTGCTTAATGCAAATACAAAACTTTTCAACCAATTAGTTTTCAGGTTCCTGAAGACTACCCAGTATCCTATCTCACATCTCCAATCGTACCCGGTTGTAAATGATGAGACAGTTTCAATTAAAGAAGACATATTTTCTATCCTTCGAGGCAGTGGCGTGGGTGTGCCTAAATACTACGAGGAAATTGACTTTGAAGTAGATGGCAAAGTGGGCAAATACGCCCGTAGTCGCTCTGGATGCTATTTTTGCTTCTTTCAGCAGAAAATTGAATGGGTTTGGTTGTACGAGCAGCATCCAGAACTCTATAAAAAAGCGGCTGAGTTTGAGAAGGAAGGATATACTTGGAATGAAAAGGAATCATTAGGTGATCTGACACAACCTGATCGTGTAAATCAAATAAAGAGAGATTTTCTCCAAAAGCAACAAAAGGTTGCTGAGTCACGTGAGGAAAATTCTGATCTATTGATGTACAAAATTCATGACTTAAACGAAGGTGAAGAGGGTTGTGCTGCTTGTTTTATATAAACAAATCTATGCAAACACTGAGAAATTACCAGAAATTTGGAGTTGATATCAGGGAAATAACTAAGATACTGGTTCTAATTGAACAAGATGAACAAAGTCTTCAAGCAGAATCTGGACTAAACTATGCAAAGGTCAGGGGAATAAAAGAGTATCTGACAGATTTTGGGCTTATTAGCAGTTCTAGAGAAATTTCTGAGTTAGGGTACGTTATTCGATCCAAGGACAAGAAATTAAATGAATATTTTTCGAAATGGATTTGTCTATACAATTGGTCGTTAAAAAACAGAAATACAATTTTGCACTACATTATGAATGAAATGGCAAGTGGTGCCGAAAGAGTACAATTAATTAATGAATTCGAAACTTGGGCATTTAACAACGATTTCAGTACAAACTACGAAAAAGACTATATCTCTGGCATACTGAACAGAACCATAAACGCATTGATTGAACGAAAATCTGATAATTTTCAGTCCCTAAATTTGTTCGCACTACATAATAACCGCCTTTACCGATCTGATCCATATAACGTCCATCCGCTACTAGTCGCTTATATTTTATATGACAACAGGCATGGGCGGGTATCTATTTCTATCAACGAGTTGATGCAGGAGCCTGGTAATATTGGAAAATTCTTTGGATACGATTCAAGATCACTTGAGATGCAGTTGAGTTCACTTCAAGAGTTGGGACTCGCTAAGCGTGTGCAATCGGCAGATTTGAACATGATTAACTACCTATACGATGGAACTCCCCTATCACTTGTAGAACGGTATTACAATGAGAATCTCTGAGTTTGTTCAGCATATACAGTCTGACGGTAAAAAACGAACAGGTATAGTACTGGCATATGAACTATACGGTCAGGTTGTGACGAACCTCAGGCAGACCAACGCGACAGTTGTTGATTGCGCCGACCTGTATGACAAGCACCTTTTGCTCACTGACGACGAGCTATTAAAAAAGATTAGGGAAGCAGGTGGGAACAAGGCAGTACTGCTTTTAAATTTAGAGTTGTTCATAGCACCACGCATGCCAGAGGGAACTTTGGACTTGTTTGGTCCTAAGCTGGCTGCTGAAGAACCACGTCAGGCCCTTATAATTCTGCTTTATTCCAGAAAAATCTTCAAAAAGTTTGATCAAATCTTCCAACGTACCCCTGCGACCCAGAGTCATACTCTTAACTTGTCGGAGGAATCTTCTTAAACCCGATGACCAAGCTAAGTACCCTTGTTCAGCTTTCTAAAGCTTTTTCAACCGAAGTTAACGTAGGTCGCGATTTTCAGTACCAACTCACAGAAAGGGACCAGAAAATAGACGGCTATCTGCCTAATGCCAGTTCGCGGAAGATTTTTCGGGAAATACTCGAAACACTCCCCGCCAGTACCGACCGCAAGGCACACCTGATTACGGCATTATACGGTACGGGCAAGTCGTACCTGCTGCTAATGCTGGGTCATTTGCTGGGCAACAACCGCCCGGCAGTACTTGATGCATTCCGGCAGACGATAACCGGCAAAGACGATTTTTATAACGACAAGTTGGGCCAGACGCTTGACAACTATGTTGGCGACGGCACCCGGTATCTGATCGTTATTCCAAATACTTCTGATTCAGACTTCACGCACGCCTTGGTGCAGGGCCTGAACGAAGCCTTGCTGAAGGAGGGTATCGACTACGTACCGGCCACTAACTACCGCCGGGCTGCCGAAACACTTACAAACTGGAAAAATCAGCAATCTTCCCTTTACAGTTTATTTACGAAGCGGCTACAAAGTCAATCGCCCGATGAGTTTATACGGCTCCTGAACAATACTGATGAATCGGCCTACCGGCAGTTTAAACAACATTTTAGAGAGGTCATAAGCAGCGAATTTTCGGAAGGTCATGCCGACGACGCCTACACCGTCTACGCCGAAACAGCAAAGCATGTAGCCGACAAAGGGTATCGGGGAATTGTTATCCTGTGCGATGAGTTTGGTACGATGCTCTCAAACCTCATTAATTCGCCAGAAGGCAGGGGTTTGGCTGTTCAGAACTTCATTGAGGACATAAAACGACCTGGTACAGGAGCAAATATCCTGTTCGTAGCCGCCAGCCACCAGGACCCGGCTACGCTCCGAAAAGATCAGCAGCAGGACGTAAAGAAAGTTGTTGGTCGGTTTAAAAGTCACCTGTTAGAAGTGACAGAATCGGAAGCAGAAGAGATTTTGGGAATGGTCTTTCTGCATCCTGACCCGGCGGGTTTTGCCGCGCTGCCTTTATACGATTACCTGGCCGATGCCTGGTTGCGAACCAGAAAGTACAATCTCTATCCCGATAAGCCCGAGAGCTGGATTACGGAGAAAGTACTCAGGAACCTGTATCCTTTACACCCGCTATCGGCTTATCTTCTACCGCTTCTATCGGGCGAATTTGCGCAGAGTACGCGCTCGATGTTCAACTTCCTGAGTCCAGACGAAACGAAGGCGGGCGCGTTGGAGCCATTCCTGGAGGCAACGGAAATTCAAACGGCAGATGGCCAGTTGAACCTTTTTACACCCGACCGATTACTGAAATTTTTTGAGCAAAACCTCGCCGAAGCTAAGAAAGACAGCATTGTGAATTTGGTTGACTCGTACCGGACAGCCCTGCACAAATTGAATGACGCGCCCGAAACAAAGCAACTTTACGGGAACCTGCTCTTGCTGAGCGTCATTGGCGGCAAAGTGCAGCCTAAAAAAGACATTCTATTCTGGGCCATGAACTGGCCGACAACCAAACGAACCGACTTCGATAACCTGCTGGATGACCTTGTTACGGGTGAGTCGCTGGAGCGAAACCCTACAACGGAGGTTTATGAGTTTCCAATGTTGGGCGGCAGATCGGTGTCTAAGATTGTTCAGGAGGAGAAGAAAAGGCTGGCCGGGTTGTCGCTAACCGATTGTGCGGTTATTTGGCAACGGCTGGAACCCAGGCTGAACATAGAACTAACCGATCAGGAAGAAGAGTTCGGGGCCAACCGGTACGTGCGGCCCGTTGTTGCCCAGCGTATTGTTGATATGAACGGCCCGGTTGAGGAACTGACGAAGTATTACTGGGGCTTATCTGACAATTATGTTGGCAACGGACTCCTGTTTTACCTGCTCGCACCAACCGAGGCTGAGCGTCGGCCTATGGTCGATGCTTTGCAGTATTCGTCCCCCGCGCAGCCCTACACGTTTTACGCGGTCCCAAAAGACGGAGCTATGTTCGAAACTGTTCAGACCCGAACGATAGACTACTGTGCACTGGAAGCAACCCTGAGCCGGGAAGAGGTCAGAGCGAATCCCAACCAGCAGCACAACGTACGGGAACAGGTACGCATGACGGAAGCTTCCCTGAAAACGGCAATCAAAAAAGTTTACGAACCGAGCGAATGGATTTGGTTCTACGCTCCCGAACCAGGTCCACAGGAATTCAAAAGTCCAACTGGATTTCAGAATTGGTTCAACACGAAAATTAACGACCTCTTCACAAAGGGATCAGTACCGGTTGTTCGAGAATCAGTTTTATGGTTTAAGGATGCCGAGAAACCCAATCGCCGGAAAGCGTTGGATATATTGTGGGATGCTGACAAAGATGGACTGCATCTGTCGAGCAGCGGAACGAACAGGTCGGCTCAAGAGCGCATTTTGGAAAACTTCCTGCGCAATCTCAAACTAACTAAAGACGGCAAAACCCTGAATGGTACTGTTTTTGGTGAACTGAAAAATCCCGAGCCGGGTACGGCTACCGGGGCCATTTTCAGGCACTTCGACAAAGCGTTAGTAAAAGGAGCCGCCCCGATTGATCCAACTGAGGCACTGGCCAGTCTGTTGCAAAAACCTTTCGGCTTGTCTCGTCCGCTAACGCTGTTTATGCTCACGGCCTACGCCCGTGCCAACCGCGATGAGTTGGTTGTGAGCGACGCAAAGCGAAACCTCGCCCAGTCGCTTTCGATAGACTTGTTTGAGACACTCATGCGCAAACCACAGGACTACCGGTTGCGCCGGATCGACATGTCGGGGCCCCAGAAACGCTATCTGAACCGATTGCGCGAACTATTTACGGAGCAGACCGCCCGCTCGTTTGCCGAGGTAGGAAAGCAGATGGTTGGTTGGGTTAACTTCCTCACTCCTCTGCAACGTGTTTTGATTCAACAGAGCAACGCAGTTCAAGTCACTTTTTATGAGTCGCTTTACCTGTTTACCGACCGAATGAGCAAGTCAGGGGCCAATCAGGAAAAGGAAGCAAAAGAGTTCCTGCTGGACACCCTACCGGCCAGTCTGCTGCATTTAACGCAGGAGCAATTTGAAGACGACATCGATAATGGTGTTCGCATTGTTGACCTCATCCGGCAGTTCAAAGAATTCCCGATCCGCAAAGAACGCGAGTTCCGGTTGGAAACGCTGGCACTAATGGCAAAGCAAGTCTTTGGCGAAACACTGGTGAATAAAGAAGATATTCGCAAAATAACGGAAGACTGGTTCAGGCAACTGGGAGATGGCAAAAAAAGAGCCGTTCACGAACAGCCAAAACTAAACGACTGGATCGGCATCATCAGAAATGGACCGGGCCGCAAAGACCTGCTTGAGGTGTACCTCTCCGATCTGACCGAAAACCCGGATAAAGACTGGACGGGTAACCTGATGGTCTGTCAGGCGCAGTACATCAACGAATTCAAAGCGTATCGAAAAACGATAGAGGAATATACAAAGGGGCCAATTCCCACGTATCGTACCATTGCCCGCGCCGTATTTGAGGTATCAGAAACTGAGTGTCCTGACGAAGTAACCTTTTCAACACTGTTTGCCAACTGGTACGCCAGGCTATCGAACCAGGTAAAATCGCATTTGTTCGACGACAAAGCGGTGCATTCTTTCCTTGACACTGTCAATTCAAGCTTATCGACCAGACAGCGATTTCTGGTCGTAATTCCAACGCGCTGGCGGGACGTTGAAAAACTACCCAGCTATTTGCCAGCAGAATGGGAGGATTGGTCCGAGTCGCAAACCCGGGCTGTTGCCAGTGAGTACCAACGTTGCTATCAGCTAATAAATGACTGGAAACCCGCCGTTAGCGAAGCGGAGTATTTCGGTAAGGTTGGCGATGTATTCGGCCTGAGCAACACCGAGACAATCGACGCGCTAAAACAGGGACTAATCAATCAATGGATGCCCGGCCTGCCCGAACGTACCCGCACGAAATCATGGTCGGCTATGAATACCATCGAAGCGCAGTTTATGACGCACCTGACGGGTAGCGACTTCTACGACTTCATGACCCAGACACTGTCAAAGCAGTACGGCTTGCCAACGTTGCAAACGATGGACGACGCAACTCTGCTGGTCATGGAGCGAAAACTGGAAAGCATCAGAACACGAATAGAAACGTACCGCCGTCCGATAAACGAGGTTATCGGCATACTGGAGAAAAAGCCGCACGACACGGTTGCCGAGTACCAAAACACGCTCTACGCAGCACTCAGAGATACCGAAGCCTTTGAGAATAAAGCTGACAAAGATGCTACGTTGCTCCTGGGCGACATTCCCCGGCTGCTGTTGCGGGAGGTACGCCAGAACACGGGCTTTGACGTTATTGTGCCAACGCTGGCCGGGCAGTTCGGCTTGCCCGAAGACCATCATGTCTGGTCGCGTGAGGAGCAACTGACGTTTGTTCGCAGCACAAAAGAGCAGATTGCCGCGCTGAAAGCATGGCGTTTCCCGGAGGACCGGAAAATGGCCGACGCCAAAGCTGAACTGAGCAAAGTGCTTTTGAAAACTCGTCAGGACTACGGGCTATCCGCGAGCCAGATGCAGAAAATTGTCAACGATATTCTGGGCGAGCAATCGCCGAACGGACACGTCTGATGCTGACACTCGACCCGTTCCGGCTATCGCCCCCCGATGGTGCGCTGGTCATAGATAGCGAGACTGCCTACGTCGAAGCACGTCGGCAGATACTGGCGTATCGGCTGGGTACGGTATCCAAAGCACCCACTTTTGTGGTGTACGAAACGCCGTATCTGTTCTGGTTTAACGACCTGCCCGACGAGGAACGAACTGACGTAACGCCCCGCTCAGAACTGGCCCGGCAGCATCCAGCCGCGCGGATTCCGGCAGAACTTACCGACGCTGACATTCAGGAATTGAATCTGCTGGGTAGTGCTGTCGAGCCAACGCGCGCGGGATTGTTCAGGCATTACTTCGGGCAGCTACCCGAACAGGTTGAGCCAAAACCAGAGACGTTGCTTATGCTGGCTCAGTTTGTTGGTCAGCATTTGCCGGTCTTGCAAAAACGCTATCCGGCCCAGTTTTGGCGGGACTATCTGAAACCGTTTCCCCACGTATTAACACCCCTGCGCGAAGGCGACTCCGCCTTTTGCAGGGCTTTAGCCGAGGGCATTTACCTGGCGGGCATTCCGGTTCTGCTAACCGACTGGGAACACAGCCATACGAATACGTTTAAATCAAAGTACGGTATTAAGCTAAATGAATTACTCCCGCTCATAAGCTGGACCAAACGCGCCTTCGCCGACGACCCGGCATTGGAAATGCTGCTTGAGAAACGGTTAATAGAGCAACTCAAGCTGAGCAAAGACGCGCCAAAAACCTTGCTGCCGGGTCTCTACAAGGCTGAAGTGAAGGCTCTGCTGGCCAGTACTCAGAAGATGACCGCCGAACAACGGCAACAGATAGAGGAAAAATACGCCGACCTGCTTACACCAGAGTTACGGCAACAGTTGGAGACAAGGGTTCCGCCCACGTTACCACCGTTGCCAAATCTCGACGGCTTACTACTTTCTCAACAGGCCAACGCCTGGAAACAATGGGCCGTTTCTGGCTTCATCCCGCACAAATTTTGGTTAGATGGCTTGCCTGAACCCACCCTGGCACAGCTTGAACCGGTAACGCAAATGGCCGAACAATATGGCGACTGGCTGTTTGCCAACTTCGCCAGTCTGTTAGCGCATAACGACGTATCAACTAATTACGGCGTATCGAGACGGGTTAAAGAGTGCCTGGAAACGAACGATAGCCGGGTTATCTGGCTCATTATCGATGGCTTCCCGGCGGTTTTCGTACCGCTGCTTCAACAGGCGTTACGGGCGCACGGCCTAATTCGGCAAACAACGAGCTACGCCTTTGCGCCCTTGCCAACCATTACCGAAGTTGGCATTCCGGCTCTGCTTAACGGCTTAACGCCAGATTCGTCGGCATTTACGACCAACCGGGAAGAAGCGTTGAAACGATCATTTCCCAACTACACAACCGCATTTACTGCTGCTTTAGGACAGTTCCAGCACACATTAAGTTTAGACACCGACCTCTGTTGCTTACACTGGCTGGAGATTGACGAGATGTTACACCGCGACGATACCAAGTTTGATACGCCCCGGACCGAGAAAATAATCGAACTACTTAACGAGCGAATCGGAAAAATAGCTGCTTTCATCAATCAGCAAACCGATCGGCCAATCAAACTCGTCATCTCCACCGATCATGGGGCCACAAAATGCCTGCAAAACGGGCAAAATATCAAAAATGCTAAGATCACCGAAGCCGCAGCCGCCAACCCCCGGGAACGAAGCGTAAAGCTGGACGGCAAACTGCTGTCGGTACACCTGGACCCTACCGAGACGTATCACCTCACAACCGACGTCACGCGTAACCCAACGGCCTACGTTGCCGCGAGGGGCTACCGGTATTTCGGCAGCAACGACCGGGGCTACCGGCACGGCGGCCTGACGCCCGAAGAAACCATCGTTCCGGTAGTATTGGCCGAAATGGCCATCTTTATCGTAGAGCCTTTAGTGCTGACGTACTACGGCAGTAGCGACGGCTTACCGCAGGGCAAAACCATCAAAGACTTCGGCATTCAGGTACGTAACCCAAATCCATTTGCCATTGAGTTGCTAACGCTGAGCATTGTGGAAGATGAGAACGCGCAGTTTACCCTTCCCATGCGTATAGAGCCAACCGCTTCCGCTACGTTGACGGGAAGCGTAAAAATTGCGCAGAAATACAAGCCTCAACAAGGACAACTTTCCCTCGCTGTGAGTATCACCTTCCGCGCTAACGCTGAAGAGTCCGCCCAATCAGCAACGCTTACCGTACCCATCCAGACGAGCGAGCTGGACGATTTTGACTTTGATTTTTGATTATGAACGCCACCCTCCGCCAGAAAGTAAGCGACGTATTTGAAGCGTCGGCCATCGACAAAAGTTTATACAGCGGCTCGGGCCTGGCCGATCAGAGTATCCCCGTTTTTGTGGGCGAATGGCTCATTGACCGGCAGCTAAAAGGCGGTGACTGGAACGAAGCCGTGAAACAGCAGGTCATCGCGTTCGTGCGGAAGTTCATGCCCAGCAAAGACGACGTAGAAGACCTTAAACAGCGGCTCCGCAATGGCGATCAGGTGTCGGTGCTGGAATACGTCAGCCCCCGCGTCGACCTCAAAAAGGACAGCACCTTTCTGGAGTCGGGTAGTCTGGGCAACGAGAAGGTGCAGGTCGAAGAGTATCTGCTGACCAAGTACCCGCGTTTGCTCAAAGGTGGTATGTGGGGGCTGGCCATTTACAGCTACCGACGCAACGACAAAGGCGGGGAGGTCTGGCTCAGCGAGTTCAAACCGTTACAGGCCGCAGCTATTGACGTTGACGAATACATTGAGAAACGACGCGAATTTTCGACCGACGAATGGATACAACTACTCATTAACTCGCTGGGATACAGTGCCGAAGGGAACGGCCATACGACCGACAAAACCCGCCAGGCGTTACTGACCCGGCTGCTGCCGTTTGTACAACGACGGGTGAATCTGTTTGAACTGGCTCCCAAAGGCACTGGAAAGTCGTTTCTGTTCGGGCAGTTTTCGCGCTACTCGCGATTAATCGAAGGCGGGGCCGTATCGCCCGCCGTGTTGTTCTACAACGAAAATACGAAGGTGCCGGGGCTTTTTACGCAGTTCGACATTGTAGTGTTCGATGAAGCCCAAACGCTGTCGTTCAGTAGTCCCGACGAAACCGTCGCCAAGCTGAAAGGCTACTTAGAACAGGGCAAATACTCGAAGGGTAAGTTTACCGTCTCTGCCGACGCCGGGGCCATGTTCATCGCCAACGTACAAATCAGCCCGCAGGGGTTACCCGTCAATCCCAACAACCTATTCGGCGAACTCCCAACGCTCTTGCAGGAATCGGCCCTGCTCGACAGGATTCACGGCATTTTGCCCGGCTGGTACCTGCCCCGCCTGAGCGTCGATACGCTCTCGAAAGGCATCGGGCTGAAAGCGGATTACCTCGGTGAGATGTTCCATGCGCTACGGTTTCGGATTGAATATGATAAGTTTGTTGAGGAACGCAACCATTGGATCGTCACCAAAGACCTGCGCGACGTGCGGGCCATTATGAAGTTATCATCGGGATTCTTAAAGCTGCTGTTCCCCGATCTGTCGCTCGTTACGGCAGACGAATACGTTCGGTACTGCCTTGAACCGGCAGTTGCCCTTCGCCAGCGTCTTCGCGACCAGCTATCGTACATCGACCCTGAATTTGCCAGCTACGAAATCACCATCAACCCCGGATCGGCAACGGGCAACGAACACCCGCCTGTTTCAATCGAAGATCCGGTTGCGTACACCGATGTGGAAGAGTAGAGATAACGTAAGATGATTTCATCCATATTTGGCACTGAACTTCAATGGTAATAGCCTGCCATGCAGTACACTTGCTCACCGCGTCCAGTCGCAGTCGGGCGTGAGCCATTCCTGACCGGGGTCAATGGGCGAACCGTCGGGGGCGGGGAGGGGCATGGTCATCGGCACGTTGCCGGGGTTGGCTTCGTACTGATTGATGAGCCAGTATAGATAATCGGGATATTCGTCGCGGATGGGTGCGCCGAGCGCGTCAGAGCGGGTGCTGGTTTGCCTGACTTGCTTGCTGGCGTAATCCTGCTTGATGCTCATGATGGCCCGGTGAGCCGATGCCCGCACGGCCCCTTCGTTGCTGGTATTGACGGCCAGTTGCATCAGGTGTTCCAGCACTTTTTGCTGCGTCATCCGCTGAATATCCGTCAGATAGGACGCGCCCAATGGCTGCGACCGGTAGTCTTTTGACGTGCCAAACGTATAGCGTACCAGGCTGGCCAGCACCCCGTCCAGACTGGGAAGATTCTGATAATACAGACCTGTCTGATGGGCCAGCCGGGCGCAGCGTTCGGGGTTGAGCAGCAGCCGGAGGGTCAGGCTCGCAGCGGCTTCGGGTGGACCCATCGCGTCGAAGGCCATGCCGGTGTGGCGCTTGAATACCTCGCGCTGATTGGGGTCAAACCGGAACGGGCGGGGCGGAATCAGGTTCAGCACGGCAGTGGGTACGGCCAGTAAACGTGGGTTGAGGGTGCCGAACAGCGCGTCTAACGCCTGGTTTTGCTCGTTGGCCGGTACGACCGACATAACTCGCTGTTCTGGTCCGGCGTTCTGGTTTCCGCGTAGTGCATTCGTGTAGGTCATACCGCCCACCACTTTAACGGCTGCTTCGACCTGGTAGCGGTGAAACATGTACATCGGCACAAACACCTCTTCGAGCGTCGCCATGGGCATGCCAACGGGAATTTTCCGCTCCGAAAAGTTGCGCAACACCACCTGCCGAACGTCCAGTACGCGGTTTAGCTCCTCAACGGCGTTGCGGCCATTGTCCCAGAGGTGGGTGGCGGGGTGAACCGAACCCTCGGGCCGGGCGTCCTGATCGGTCAGGAACAGCAAACCCGTTTTCTGCATATCCTGCACGATTTTTTGGAGAGCTATTTTCTCGTCGGTGCCGGGTGTAAACTGCTCGTATCCGTAGCGGATGCTCCACTTGTCGTACTCGCCGATGTTTTTGGCGTAGGCGTCCGACAAATCAATCGTGTTGCCGTTGAGTTTGGCCACCATCGTGGGGTAGTCCATCACCGATGCCCGTTCCTGCGTACTCGAAATGTAGTTGTGCGGTAAACCCAGCGTATGCCCCACCTCGTGAGCCGCCAGTTGCCGGAGCCGGGCTATTGACATCTGCATCATGGGGTCTTCTTTGGAGGAATCCATCGTGGGGCCGTCGAAGTTACCCACCAGACCCTGCGCAATGAGGTAATCCTGCCGGACGCGCAGCGAACCGAGCGTTACTTTTCCTTTCAGAATCTCGCCGGTGCGCGGGTCAATAATGCTGGCCCCGTAACTCCAGCCGCGCGTGGAGCGGTGAACCCACTGCACCAGATTATAGCGAATGTCCATCGGGTCGGCATCGGGTGGGAGCAATTTCACCTGAAACGCATCGCGGAAGCCAGCCGCTTCAAATGCCTGATTCCACCAGGCGGTGCCGTCCATGAGGGCCTGCCGGATGGGTTCGGGTGCGCCGGGGTCCATGTAGTAAATGATGGGTTTCACGGCCTCGCTCATGGCTGCCGACGGGTCTTTCTTGACGAGCCGATGCCGCGAAATGTACCGCTTCGTAATGGGTTGATTAACGGGCGTAGCGTAATCGAAAAACTCGATGCCACCGTAGCCAATGCGCGGGTCGAACAAACGCGGCTGGTAGGCGTCGGGGCCGGTAAGCGGGGGCAACTGCACAAACGAATGGTGCTGATGCATGGTCACGGCTTCGGGCGTGGGGACCACCTCGCGCAGGTACGCGCCCGGATTCTCGCCCGTGAGCGTGATAATGGTCTCGAACTCGGTATTCTGCGGAAACGCTTTAGACCGGTTCATGTACAGGGCCGACCGCATGGCATCGAATTTATACGTACCCTGTTTGGTCTGGGCAATTGCCTTTGCGGCTCCCACGGCGTCCTGCATCAGAAACGGCGTCAAATCAACCAGCACGGTGCCGTTGGCGTCTTCGGCGGCAATCTCGAAACCCGCGTGTACCGACTGCGCAAACGATTCCTCGACCGCCCGCCGTTCGGGAGCGTCGGACGTAATGGCGCGGTAGGCGTAGTTGGGTTCAATCATCAGTACTTTGTTGCCGCTGCGCTGAAACTTCACCACGTGTTCCTGCCCCAGACGACCCCGGTCCAGCCCAATATCATTGGAGCCGACGCCCTGCGCCAGGGTAGGGTAGTACAATAATTCGGTATCGAACTTGCTGATTTCAAGCCAGATTTTGCCTTTTTTAGCGTCGTCGTAAAACGTTAGAAAACCCGGATTTTTGGCCATACCCGCCGTGAATTTGGCAATGTCGGCGGGGGCATTTGTGGCGGGTTGGGCGCGGAGGGTCGCAGCTGACAGGATGAATAGAAAAAGAATGCGTAGTGTATGATTCATGGTAGTCGGTTGTCTTTACGGCTCAAGATAGCCCCAAACGCGGCATTTTCGGATACTGCCCCAAAAAGATGACTTTTTCTGTATATTGCTCTCCTGTCCCAACGAATAATACATATCGCCTTGACATACACCCTGATTGTTCTGGTAATCATTACGTCGACTTACAGCGTGTCGGCCCAAAATCCGACCATTCCCGCCGAAGCCCAGACGGTAGCCCGCTCCGTTCAGCCCGGCAACATCGAGAAAACCATGCGCTACCTCGCCGACGATAGACTCGAAGGGCGCAAACCCGGCACCCGCGGGTTTGAATTAGCGGCTCAATACGTAGAGGCTCAGTTTAAAACGCTCGGCTTCAAACCAATGGGTCAAAATGGTACCTACCGGCAGGTCGTGCCGTTACGCCGGGCGCAGGTGCGCGAAGCAGGCAGCACAATGGCCATTACCCGTGATGGCACGCCCGAACAGAAACTGATATACGGCAAAAACTTCGTGTTCAGCCCGCAGTTCGGTCAGGAAACCAGCATCGTCTCTGCCCCAGTGGTGTTCGTCGGCTTCGGTGTATCGGCTCCTGAACTGGGGTACGACGACTACGCTAACATCGACGTAAAAGGTAAAATTGTGGCCTGTTTCAACGGTGCGCCCGCTACGTTCCCGTCCAATCAGCGGGCGTATTCCAACTCGGCGAAGCCCGAAGTGGCGGCTGCCAAAGGTGCGGTGGGCATGATTACGTTCAGCCTGCCCACCGATATGATGGCCCGCATTGAGGCCAACGCGCCCCGCACCCGCCAGGCCACCTATAAATGGGTCGATACGAAAGGCCAGGTGCAACGCACATTTCCAAACCTCAAAGTCCTTGCATCCATGGGCGATTCCACCGCCCGAACGCTCTTTGCCGGGGCCGCCACGTCATTCGATCAGGCCCGGATAGCGGCCAACAAAAGTCAGCCGCAGGCATTCCCGCTGAACTTCTCGGTGCGGGCCACGACGCAAACGGAACTGAATAACGATTTGGTGGGCGAAAACCTGATTGGCCTGCTCCCCGGCTCCGACCCGACGCTGAAAAACGAATACGTGGTTTACGTCTCGCATCTCGACCATCTTGGCATCACTAAACCCGTGAGGGGCACCTCCATGCCGGGCGATTCGATCAACAACGGCGCGCACGACAATGCATCGGGCATGGCGATAAATCTGGAAGCGGCCCGGCTGTTTACGCTGCTGCCCAAAGCACCGCGCCGGTCTATTTTGTTCGTGGCCGTTACTGCCGAAGAAATGGGCCTGCTCGGTTCCGATTATTTCGCCAGTAACCCCACCGTACCGAAAAAAGACATCGTGGCCAACCTCTGCCTCGACATGCCGTTTTTCTTCCACCCGCTGCTCGACATCGTGCCGTATGGCGTGGAGCATTCCAGCATGGCCGGGGCTGTACAATCAGCCGCCGGGTTCGTGGGGGTTGTCATTGCCAAAGATCCCATCCCTGAACAGTCGGTGTTTATGCGTTCCGACCATTTCAGTTTTGTGCGACAGGGCATCCCGGCTATCTATGTCAAAAGCGGCTCCACCACCGGCGACGCCCGCGACGGTACGGCTCTCAATCTGGCGTGGCGGGCCAGTACCTACCACACTCCGCAGGACGACATGAACCAGCCCTTCGACTGGAACGCAGCCGCCCGCCACGTCCAACTCCAGTTCCTCATCGGCTACCTCACCGCCCAGGCCGACACCCGCCCGGTCTGGAACAAAGGCGATTTTTTCGGGACCAAGTTCGGGAGGTAATGTGATGGTCAGGCGTGACTAATCGGCTACTGGCAGAAAACGTTAACTGGACAAATCCAGAAATTCTGTTAGCGTAAGAATCTGGGTGTTCTCAAACTGACGAAGTGCCAGTAAATCCAGTTTATTGCCCATAAGTAGATAATCGGCCTGATCGTCGCGGCACAAAGCAAGCAGAAAATCGTCTTTGGGATCGGGACTGATTAGTACGCTGGATGTTGTTTCGATCAGAATGGCGCGTTCGAACAGCAATTTCATGAATTCTTCAATCTGAACGGGGGGAAACGTTTCGGCGGAATTTTGGACGATTGATTACCTCATGGAGTTCAGCCAGTAGTGTATCGTCCAACAAAATGTCAAGAGTATCATTCAACAGTAACATGTCGAGACGCCATCGGGAGTTGACATTGATTAATGCGCTGACATACAGATTGGTATCAATAACGATTTTCATTTCCGCGCGGCCCGAACCTGACTGATTTCATCCAGTATTTCCTGCTCAGAAATCCGGGGTTCGTTGGGCAGCGAGGCCGACAGTTTTTTCCAACGTTCGGCCCAGGTGGGTGGCTGAGGAAGAATGGTAAGTAACTCCATCTCGGCGAGACTGGTCAGTACCTCTCGCACTTTGGGATTCCGAATTTCAATCGTGAGCGTGTCCATTTGTAAGTCGTTTACCAAAACTAACAAAAGTTAGGCACCCCATATTTCATAACCAGATTATTTCACTTTACCCCCACTGTTAGCCAGAGCCGGAAACTTCGCCGGGGCTTTGCGGTGGTGCGTGGCCTGCTCATAGGCGTAGGTGTAGCGGATGAGCGTCGGCTCGTCGAATGGGCGACCCAGAAATTGCAGTCCCGCCGGGAGGTTGTCGTAGGTGTAGCCCATTGGAATGGTGAAGGCGGGTTGGCCGGTGTGCGGGGCGATAACCTGGCTGTTATCGCCCTTATACCCCTTAAAATCGCCGATTTTGGCCGGAGGATGATTCCAGGTTGGGTAGATAATCGCGCCGAGTTTATACTGGTCCATAACGGCCACGACGGCGTTGCGAAAGGCGATGCGTTTGCGGTCGGTGTATGGTCCGGTGCAGGTTTCCGCACCCGGCCCGACCGCATTTTTGAGTTGGGAATTCAGGTTGCTTTCGATGTACGGCGCGAACTTACCCGACGCGATAATCTGCTCCAGATTCTGCGCCGGAGCGCGGTTGCCCAGCGAGGTCAGGTATTGCCCGATGTCATACCTGAACAGCGAACACCACTGATTTTTGCTCAGCGTATCGAAGTCAGGCACCACGAGCGGGTCTACGATGATGGCACCCGCCTTTTTCAAATCGGCAATGGCCTGCGTAAACAAGGCAGCTACTTGCGGGTCGGGGCTGCGGTCGCTCAGGGTACGCAACACGCCAATTCGCGCCCCGCGCAGCCCGTCTTTCTTCAGAAACTGCCGGTAGTTGGCCGGTATTTTACCCCGACTGTTGGCCGTGAGCGAGTCGGCGGGGTCGTAGCCGGCAATAACTTCGAGCAACCGGGTCGCGTCTTCCACCGTGCGGCACATCGGCCCGCCCACGTCGTTGCGTAGGTACAGCGGCACAATTCCGGCCCGGCTCGTCAGACCCAGCGTGGTCCGAAACCCCACCAGCGCGTTGTGCGACGATGGCCCCCGAATGGAATTGCCCGTATCGGTCCCTAAACCCACCGTACCGAAGTTAGCCGCCACCGCTGCCGCCGTCCCACCACTCGACCCCGCCGTTGTGTGGTCCAGGTTGTACGGATTCCGCGTTTCGCCCGCTATCGAACTAATCGTGACCATCGGGCTAAACGCCCATTCGGCCATGTTCGATTTCGCCAGGACAATGCCCCCGGCTTCCTTTAGTTTCCTTACCTGATAGGCGTCTTCTGTCGGTTCAAACCCCTTGAACAGAGCTGAACCCGCCGTAGTCTGCAAACCCGCCGTCTGGTAATTGTCTTTCACGATAACCGGAATGCAGTGCAGGGGGCGCAGCTTTTTCGTCTGCCGAAACTCCGCGTCTAACTGCCGGGCGGTGGCCAGAGCCTTTGGATTGATCAGGATAATAGCGTTTAGTTTCGTCGGCTGATCGTACGTAGTGATGCGCTGCTGATAGGCCATGACGAGTTGCTCGCAGGTGCAGGTTTTGGCCGATAACGCTCGGTGAATGTCAGCAATGGTCGTTTCGGGTAGAACAAACGGCAGCGCATCCGAAACCGCCGGGTCAGGCAAGACACGGTGAGCCGACAAGCCGATGAGCAGCAGAAACACGGCAGTGGAGAGGAGAAAGCGGTTCATAATGGGTGGTAAGAAGATTGACCTGTCAGACGATACGGCTTATTTGAAAGGCTGGTCTTTCACCAATCGAATATTATTCAGTTCTGGAACCACCAACGTGCAGTCGGGGGGAACAACGCCCCGGCCAATCCAGTTAACAACTACCTGCTGACTAACCCCGTATTTTTCAGCGTAGTGTTTGATGGTCAACCATTTGGCTGTGTCCACAACAAACCCGTGCTGTGTCAGAACCTTCAGACTTTCCTGACTTTCGTGCTGTGCCTGGGCCAGTTCTTTGTCGAGATCAATCGTTTCCTTTACCATAGTTCCATCTGTCAACAATTATTCGTCATCTGGTTTCTGTTTCTCGAGCCATTCTACCTGTGCTTTGTGAACCATAAACAGATTAACTCAATAGGATGCCTGATTCTTTGTCTCAAGATCGTCGAAATGCTCGTGGATCATTCGTTGCGCCCGATCACGTTGTAATCTTGAGTTAGCAAGTAGTGAGTCAATCTGTTTTCTGGTCATACAGGTGTGGCTGGATGCTTATAAAGGTAGCTTTTGTTTAGTTACTAAACAAAACGCCCGGCTCATTTCCCACTCCCCACTTTCCCCGCTTTGGCGTCGCCCAATTGATTCAGCAATTCCTTCACTGCCGTTGCCAACTGTACGTTCTGATCGGTGTAGCTCTCGCCGATGGGGCGCGATACCATGATGTCGACCGGGCGCGGGTTCAGTTCCATGTCCTGACCGGTGTTGTCGGTGATTTTGGAGAACGGTAGCCGAATCGTGGAACCGTCGATGAGCTGGGCCGCCGAGGTGAAAATGATCCAGCCCGCCGTTGGTTCGCCTACGACTTTGCCGAGTTTCAGTGTCCGGTAGCCTTCCGTAAAATCTTCAGCATCGGACAGTGAATGCTGATTGGTGACCAGAATCGTGGGGTTTTCCAGCGCACGCTGCCCCAACTGTGTACGGGCAGGGGCGGGGGGGAGGCCTCGGTAGGTCATGGTCAGATACCCTTTGCGGGCAAACACGTCGATGGCGTAGGGGTTCACAAACCCGCCGTTATTGTTCCGCACATCGACTACCACACCTTCGCGGGCCTGATTGTCGGCATCCAGATCCAGATACAACTGATTCAGCGACCCTTCCGACATGTCGAACATATGCACGTAGCCGAGCCGCCCATTGCTGGCTTTCTCCACGAAATCACGCTGTTGCTGTACCCATTGCTTATACAGCAATCCCTTTTCTGTTGCCAGATTGACCGGCAACACCGTTACCTCACGCCCCGTACCCGTCGGTAAATCCGCCACCGCCAGTGCAACCCGCCGGTTTATTTTGTTGCTCAGCAACTGGTCCAGATTCGTGCTTTTGTCAATCGTCGTACCATCCACCGAGAGTAGATACTCACCCGGTTTGATGCCCGCCAACGCTGCCGGACCGAGCGTAATGACTTCGGTAACGAGCAGTCTGCCGCTCTCCTCGTAGGGCGTCCGGTCAAAGTTCAGGCCCAGCCGCCCGGTAGTTGCGTCGGTGCTGGTCCGCGGTGCGCCCACTCCGGAGTGCGACGCGTTCAGTTCGCCCACCATCAGGTTCAGCACCCGGCGCAGTTCGTCGGGAGTGCGGCTGCCTGCGGCTAACGTTTCGTATTGGGTGCGAACGGCGGGCCAGTTTACACCGTGAAAGGTGGAGTCGTAAAAGCCTTTGTTCTGAATATCCCATGCCTGACTAAACACCACTGCTTTTTCGGTGGCAAAGTCAACGTCCATTTCGGCAGTGATGGCCAGTGGTTTCGGTTCGCGCTTGTCGACCGAAACCGACGCGATTTTACCCGATTCTAAGTAAAAAACGTCTTTACCATCGGTGGTAAACTGCGCGTCGCTTTTGCTGCCCGATGTGGTGGTAAGCTGTTTGGCAACGGGTTTTTCAGATTTGGTTTCGTCGAGCGAGTACGTGTACAGATTCTGTTGCCCGGCCACGCTGCCAATGAGCAACAGCGTTTTGCCGTCTTGGCTGATGGTCTGTTCATCGACCTCAAATCCAACGGGTAGCATACTCAACCGCTGCCGGATACCGTCGAAAACGATGTTGGTTTCCTTGCCCGGCTTTGCAGCCGTAGCGACCGTATCGCGGGGCGTTTGCTTTTTGTCTTTGGCTGGGTTAGCGGGCGCTGGCGCGACGGTTTTGGGCGTTTCCTCGTTGAACAAATCCCGGAACTGGTCTTCGCGGAATTTAGGCAGCTTCGGAATCAAATCGATGCGGGCTACCTGCGCGGTTTCGGTGCGTTGGTTGGTGCCGAACAGGATGTACTTACCATCGGGACTCCAGGTCACGTTGCCGCCGAAGGTGTTGGCCAGAAAACTAACCGGTTTGGCCTCGCCCCCCGCTGCCGGTACGACCCACACGTTGCGGAAATTCTTCGTCCCGTAGGTTGTAAACGCCACCCACTTGTTGTCCGGCGACCACACCACCGTACCCGAACGCGCCAGCGGTGGGCGACCCAGAAACCCTTTGTACAACAGCTTATCTTTCTTGCTGCTCAGGGTCATCAGCCGCAACTCCTGCCCGTTCCGCAGAAACACCACCGATTTGCCATCCGGCGATACTACCGGCGAACTGTCGTCCAGTGGCGAGTCGGTCAGGCGGGTTTCGGCGTTGGTAGCAAAGTCGTACTGGTAGAGGTTACCCATTCCGTTGCGGGTGCTGACGTATATCAGGCTGCGGCTGTTGGGAAACCACACCACCTGCGACTCGACCGCTGAGCTGCTGCTGATGCGCACCGCATCACCCCCGTCCTTCGCCGATGCAGCAAAGACTTCGCCATGCGCCGTAAACGCCACTTTTTTACCATCGGGCGCGAGGGCTAAATCGCGAAACTGACTGGTTAGTTTTAAGTGCTCGACCGACAAACCCGCAGCCGCACCCCGTAGCCGGATGGGAACAGGAGCGGCCTGTTTGGTGGCTACGTCGTACCGCCAAATCTGGAAATCCCGCTCAAACACAAGTGACTTTCCATCGTGGCTGATGGCTGGCCAAAGTACCCGACCGTCGGTAAAATTCGTCAGCATGACGGGCTGCGCCTTGCCGGCTATGTTCCAGATATTCTGGTTACCGTTGCGGTCCGAAACGTAGTACAGCGATTGCGCTTCGGGACCCCAGAGTGGCCAGAGTTCTTTGGCTCCGCCTTCCGTTACGCGCTCATACGCGGGTTTCTCTCCTTTTTTCTGTCCGAGTTTCGCCGTCCATATTTCGGTTTGGTCGAGGTGGCTACTGCCCTTCCGCCACCACTGCGACGACGAAATGCCCCGCGCCGAAAATGCCAGTGTACTGCCATCGGGCGAGGGGACGCCGTAGAACTCGTTAGCGTAGCGGTCGGCAGAAACGGGCATCGGTGTGCCGCCCACAACGGCCACCCGATACATGTCGTTCATGCCTGAAATGTCGCGGCTCGTGGACTGAAAATACACCATCTTCTCGTTTGCCGACCAACCCGTTGGTGTTTCAGCCCCGTCGTCGTAAGTCAGTCGTTTGAGGTCGCCGGTGTTGAGGGTGAGCAGGTAAATATCACCGTTGCCGGAGCGGGTCGAGCCGAAGGCCAGAAACTTGCCATCAGGCGAATACAGCGGGCGGAATTCGTTATCGGCGTGAGCTACGAGCAACCGCGCTTCGCCCCCTGCCGCCGGAACCGTCCATATATCACCCCCGGACACAAAGGCAATTTCGCGACCATCGGGCGAGATAGTTGGTTCGGCAAAGGCAGATTGGGGAGTTGGTTTGGGCGTTTGCGCCAGAACAGCCCGGCTGATACCGGAAGTTAACAGAAGAAGACCGGCCAATAGGCGGGCAGTCGGGGAGAGGAGCATTATGTTGATGGAGCAGTTAGTTTTGATTGCAGGAACGTATCGGGTGTGAATTTCCCGGTTTGCCACAATATTACCAACTGCATTCTCAAACTAACGCTATTTTATTTGGCGAGTGTTTTTTGTCATGCTGACATAGGAAGAATCTCCATGAACAACTAAGGTGTATCAACAACCGGGATGCTTCTTCCGTCATCATGACAAAAAACACTCACCCCGAAGGAGGCATCCTCCTTACCCGCCTGCCTTCTTTGCTTTATAGCCCTTTCCGGTAAGCCAGGTCAGCACTTTGTCGCGGTGATCGCCCTGCACCAGCACCTCGCCGTCTTTGACCGAGCCGCCCGCGCCACAGGCGGCTTTGAGCTGCTTACCGAGGTCGGTCAGGTCCGCGTCCGTACCGACGAAGCCCCGCACGGTGGTCACGATTTTATTGCCACCCTGCTTCACGAGCCAGATTTTCAGGTTTTGCTGCGCCGGGGGGAGTGTATCCGCTTCCGGTACGTCATCGGCTTGGTAGGCGTAATCCGGATTGGTAGAGTAAATAACCCCGCTGGCGTTCCGGTTACCGGTGTTGTGTTTCTTACTCATAGTGTTTGGTCAGATACATCATACGAACGAGTTGTTGCTTACCCCGCCCAGTTCTCGCGGTCCAGGCTGCGATACTGAATAGCTTCGGCGAGGTGTTCGATGAGAATTTCGTTGGTTCCGGCGAGGTCGGCAATTGTGCGCGACACTTTCAGGATGCGGTCGTAGGCGCGGGCCGACAAACCGAGCCGCTCCATCGCCGTTTTGAGCAACGCCCGACCCGCATCGCTGATTTCGCAGAGTTCCTTCACCATCTGCGAGGGCATCATGGCGTTGGAGTAAATACCCGGACTATCGGCAAACCGCGCCGTTTGAATATCCCGCGCCCGGATAACCCGCTCGCGAATGGCTTCGCTGGTTTCGGACGGGCGATTAGCCGTCATCTGGTCGAACGAAACGGGCGTTACTTCTACGTGCAGGTCGATGCGGTCGAGGAGCGGGCCGCTGATTTTGGCTAAGTATTTCTGCACCACGCCCGGCCCGCAGACGCATTCTTTTTCGGGGTGATTGTAATACCCGCACGGGCAGGGGTTCATACTGGCAATGAGCATGAAACTCGCCGGAAATTCCACCGCCCATTTCGCCCGAGAGATGCTTACCTTCCGGTCTTCGAGCGGTTGCCGCATTACTTCCAGAGCCGACCGTTTGAACTCCGGCAATTCGTCCAGAAACAAGACGCCGTTGTGCGCCAGCGAGATCTCGCCCGGTTGCGGAAAACTACCCCCGCCCACGAGGGCCGCATCGCTGATGGTATGGTGTGGCGAACGGTAAGGACGGGCGGCAATCAACTGGGCGCGGGTGCCGAGTTTGCCCGCTACGGAGTGAATTTTCGTGGTTTCGAGAGCTTCCTGCAAACTCAGGGGCGGCAAAATACTGGGCAGGCGTTTGGCAAGCATGGTTTTGCCCGCGCCCGGCGGTCCAATCATAATAACGTTGTGACCCCCGGCAGCGGCAATTTCCATCGCCCGCTTGATGTTCTCCTGTCCCTGCACGTGCGAAAAATCAGCTTCGTAGGCGTTCACCTGCGTCATAAACAGATCGCGGGTGTCGGTCGTGAGCGGCTCGATGTCTTTCTTGCCCTCAAAAAACTCGGCGGCATCCTGTAATGTCTCCACACCGATAACGTCCAGATTGTTAACAATAGCCGCTTCCTGTGCATTCTCAACGGGTAATACAAACCCTTTGAAACCCTGTTTACGGGCTTCGATGGCAATGGGCAACACGCCTTTGATGGGTCGGAGCCGCCCGTCGAGGGAGAGTTCGCCCATGATGACGTAGTCTTCGAGATTGCGCTTCGGACCCAGCTGCTCGGACGATTGCAGCACGCAAAGCGCGATGGGCAGATCATACGAAGAGCCTTCTTTGCGAATGTCGGCGGGGGCGAGGTTCACCACGATTTTCTGGCGGGGCATCCGGTAGCCGAGGTGCTTGAGCGACGCTTCGACACGTTGTTCGCTTTCTTTCACGGCACTATCGGGCAGGCCGACCATGAAAAAATGCAGCCCCTGCCCAACGGTTACCTCAATAGTGATGATGGTTGAATTAACCCCGAAAACGGCCGCGCCGAACGTTTTGGCTAACATAGAGTTACGTAAGAATGGGTGATGGTGACGAACACCAAATCTACGGAAGGCGGGGGCAAGAAAAAAACTGGCGCGGTATGGTAAACCGGACATAACCGGATCAGATGAGATAAAAGCGCGTCGAAAGCATGAGAAAATATCTGTTCACCGCTTTTTAGTGTCTCTTCCATCAGTACGTCATGTCAAAATCAATCTGTTTTATCATTGCGCTGAGCTACGTCCTGCTGACTCATTCCCTGCTTGCCCAGTCGCCAGCTCCCATAACGGTCACTTCCTACAATCTGCGCTATAATAATAGCGGTGATGGCGTGAATGCCTGGCCAAATCGGAAAGAAAACGTCAAAGCCCTTATTCAGTTTCACGAATTCGACCTGTTCGGAACGCAGGAAGGATTGCGCGGCCAACTGGACGATATTACTGAACTACCTGATTATGCGTTTTTAGGTGCGGGCCGCGATGACGGCAAAACGGCGGGCGAACACTCGGCTATTTTCTACCGGAAAAGCCGCTTTACAGTGTTGCAGTCAGGAAATTTCTGGCTGAGCGAAACGCCCGACAAACCCGGCAAAGGCTGGGACGCTACGTGCTGCAACCGTATCTGCTCGTGGGCCAAATTCGATGACAAGACGACTGGCAAGGCGTTCTTTTTTTTCAGCGTTCACTTCGACCATCAGGGCGTAGTGGCCCGGCGTGAATCGGGAAAATTGATGGTGCAGGAAATCAAAAAAATTGCCGGAAATACCCCGATTATCCTAACCGGCGACTTTAATTCAACACCCGACACTGAGCAGATTAAAACTATCCAGACGCTGCTGTCCGATACGTATGCCGTGACAAAAATGCCCCCCTACGGCCCGGTAGGCACCTTCAATAGTTTTAAATTCGACGCGCCGTTCAAAGATCGTATTGACTACATATTCGTCAGCAAGCAGTTTGACGTGCTGAAATACGGCGCACTGACCGACGCTAAGGAGCAGCGTTACCCGTCAGACCACCTGCCGGTTATAGCCAAAGTGGTGCTGAAGTAGCCGGTTGGTTTTGTACGCCCTACTCGTCGTCTCCTTCTTCCGTCGGTTTTTCGGCGATACGTAGCTTGGCAGAACGGGCGCGGGGGTTGCGGGCTACTTCGTCGGGGGTGGCTTCGATGGGTTTGCGCGTGATGGCCCGCAGTGGCTTAATCTCGTTGCCGTACAAATCCTTCTCGACCTCGCCCTGAAACTTGCCTTTGTTGATGAAGTTCTTCACCAGCCGGTCTTCGAGCGAATGGTACGCCATGACCACCAGCCGCCCGCCCGGTTTCAGAACGTCGGGTACCTGCTCCAGAAACTCCTCCAGCGCGGTCAGTTCTTCGTTCACCTCAATACGTAAGGCCTGAAAAACCTGCGCGAAATACTTGTTCTCTTTCCCTCGTGGGGCAAAACGCTGCAACGCATTTTTTAGGTCATTAATGGTGTTGAGCGGGCTGTTGGCGCGGGCCGACACAATGGCTCCGGCAGCGGTGCGGGCGTTGGTAATCTCGCCGTACATGCCCAGAATCCGGTGCAGGTCGGTAGCCGTGTATTCGTTTAGCACTTCCCGGGCAGTACGGTTGGCTTGCTGGTTCATGCGCATGTCCAGGTCGGCTTCGAAGCGGGTTGAGAAACCGCGCTCCGGCGTGTCGATCTGGTGCGACGAAATGCCGAGGTCGGCCAGAATTCCATCCACCTGCTCTGCTCGGTACAGTCGCATATAGCGTTTCAGATTTCTGAAATTGCTGGCTACGAAGGTCAGACGTGGGTCGTCGATGGCCTGGGCCTGTTCGCGGGCGTCGGCATCCTGATCGAAGCCGAATAGTCGCCCCGGTCCGTCGGGTCCGGGCGGGAGCTGGCGCAGGATTTCGCGGCTATGGCCACCTCCGCCAAAGGTAACATCGACGTAGATGCCGCCGGGTTGCAGGTTTAGCCCGTCGATGCAGGGCTGGAGTAAAACAGGGTCGTGGTAATTGGTTGCCATTCAGAAACTAACCCGTGTGGGCAGTCGTTGTTGTCATGCTTTCGCACTATGATCTCACAATGAAAAAAAATATTCCGTTCGTTTTTGCTTCGTTAATAGTCTTAGCAACTGCCTGTTCCGAGTCGTCAGACCCCGCTACCGTGCAGCCCGGTCCCTACCGCGCCGTGTTGCAAACGCCGGGGGGTGAGTTGCCTTTTGGTCTCGATATTCAGCCCACCGCCAGCAAGCCCGGCATGTACACCGTTTTCGCGCTCAACGGTTCTGAGCGGCTGCCGCTCGATTCGGCCCGCGTTGAAGGCGATTCGCTGCGGATTTCGGCGGGGCTGTTCGAGTCCGAACTGGTCGCAAAGATAGACGGGAATACGCTGCGGGGCCAATGGCGACGCCACCGTACCCCCAACGAAATAGTTACGTTGCCATTTGAGGCAACAGCAGGCTATGACTATCGCTTCGCGAAAGAAGATAAACGTGCGGGTGCCAACTTAACTGGTACGTGGGCCGCCAATTTCAACGACACCACGGGCCGGGCCGATACCGTCAATGCAGTCGGTATTTTTAAGCAGACTGGCAACCAAATCAGCGGCACGTTTCTAACGCCCACCGGCGACTATCGCTACTTAGCCGGTAACGTCGTCGGCGACAGCTTGCTGTTGTCCTGTTTCGACGGCTCGCACGTGTTTCTGTTCAAGGCAAAGCATAATGTCAAAGCCAACACCCTGACGGGCGGTTTTTGGGCGGGAGCCTCGTACTACGAACCCTGGTCGGCCCGGCTCGACCCCAACGCCAAACTCCCCGATCCGGCCAGCCTGACGTATCTGAAACCGGGTAGTAAAACGCTTAATATCGCCTTCCCCGAACCAAACGGCAATGTCGTTTCGCTGAGCGCCCCGCGCTTCAACGGCAAGGTGACGGTAGTGCAGATTCTGGGAACGTGGTGTCCGAACTGCATGGACGAGACCAATTTTCTCAGTCCCTGGTATACCAAAAATCGCAGTCGGGGCGTCGAGGTGCTTGGTTTAGCTTTCGAACGGTCGGCTGAGATGGTGGTATCGGGGCCGAAAATCGAGCGGATGAAACGACGCTTCGACATTGACTATCCCATTCTGCTGGCGGGTGGCAGCGAGAAAGACCAGGCCAGTAAAGCCCTGCCCGACCTGAACGCCGTTGTTGCCTTTCCCACTACAATAGTTATTGACAAAAAGGGTCAGGTGCGTAACATCCATACCGGATTCAGTGGCCCCGGTACCGGCAAGTTTTACGATCAGTATGTGAGTGAGTTCAATCGGCTGATTGACAAACTGGTAGCGGAGAAGTAGGACGATTGGTTAACGTGAAAGGCCCGATAACCATATGATTATCGGGCCTTTCATGTTAACAATTACAGAGACTACATATTTATCGCCCGGTTATCCGTTGCGGCTAAGCAGGCTTCTTTAAACGCTTCGGTATAGGTCGGGTGCGCGTGCGACATGCGGCTGATGTCTTCGGCAGAGGCCCGGAACTCCATCGCTACCACGGCTTCGGCAATTATGTCGGCAGCACGGGGGCCAATGATGTGAACGCCCAGAATCTCGTCGGTTTCTTTGTGCGCCAGCACCTTTACCAGCCCGTCGATGTCCATACTGGCCCGCGCCCGGCCCAGGGCCTTGAAAGGAAACGAACCGGTTTTGTACGGAATGCCTTCCTGCTTCACTTCTTCTTCGGTGTATCCCACAGCTGCCACTTCGGGCCAGGTATAAACTACGTTTGGAATCAGGCGGTAATGGATGTGCGGCTTCTGACCGGCAATGGTTTCGGCAATGAACGTACCTTCTTCTTCGGCCTTGTGCGCCAGCATCGCTCCCCGAATCACATCGCCCATCGCGTAGATATGCGGTACGCTGGTGCGGAGGTAGCTGTCCACGTCTATTTTGCCCCGGCTGTCGGTTTGCAACCCGGCGGCTTCGAGGTTCAGCCCGTCGGTATAGGGTTTGCGTCCAACCGAAACGAGGCAATAGTCGGCGTTCAGCGTGATTTGTTCCGGTCCGTCGCCACGGCCGTCAGGCGTATCGACCGACACAACTACTTCGTCGCCGGTGTTTTCGACCTTTGTGACTTTGTGGTTGAAATAAAAACTGGCACCGAGTTTTTTGATGGCCTTCTGGAGTTCTTTGCCCATCGTCTTGTCCATTGTTGGAATCATCGAATCGGCAAACTCCACAAACGATACCTTCGTCCCCAACCGCGCATAGACCGAACCAAGTTCGGCCCCAATCACGCCCGCGCCGATAATGACCATGCTTTTTGGCACCTGCTCCAGTGTGAGGGCTTCGGTGGAGGTAATAACCCGCTTTTTGTCGATGGGCATCGATGGAAACGACATTGGCTTGGAGCCGGTGCCAATTATAATGTTCTTGCCCTTGATGGTTTCCTCTCCCCCGTCGTTCTTCGCGATTTTTACCGTATGTGCGTCCACAAATGAGCCGACGCCGTAGAAGGTATCGATCTTATTTTTCTTCATCAGGAACGCCACGCCTTTGGTCGTCTGGTCCACGACCTCCTGCTTGCGATGAATCATCTGCGGCATGTCAACGGCCAGGTGGTCGAGTTTGATGCCATGTTCGGCAAACGTATGTGCTGCATTATAAAAATGCTCTGACGAGTCGAGTAGGGCTTTGGATGGAATGCAGCCTACATTCAGGCAGGTACCGCCCAGCGTTGGGTATTTTTCGATGATGGCCGTTTTCAGGCCGAGTTGGGCGCAGCGAATGGCTCCCGTATAGCCACCCGGACCTGAACCAATGATGATTACGTCGTATTCCATGTTTTTTATGTTCAACGTTTTATGTTCTGAGTTCAGGGCTCAACGTTTCCTGCCAGGCACTAACACCAGAGTGTTTGTGTGTCAGTATCTAACAGGCAGCTTTAAGCTCTGAATACTTATAATGAACAACTAAGAAAATAGCGTTACGGGTGCAAATTTGGTTCAGAAACTGGTTCCCCAAACCGATTTTCCGAAAATCGTGTTGGGGTTCGGTAAAGCCGTACCAAGCGGCTCTCTGTTATATCCCGCTATGCGCTCTGTTTTTCCCGTTTTTCTGTTCTGTCTGCTATTCACCGCCTGCCATAGCCCCGCCGAACAGGACCAACCTCCGGTTTACTATGATGTGGCTGGGTTTGTGAACAAACAGATTGCCGATTTGACGGCTCTCCAGCCTGACGTGCAGAAAACGGTGTCGATAGATGATAAACAGAGCCAGCAAACTACCGCAGACATCAACTGGAACCGCGAATTGGGTTTATTTCTGCAGGCCGATATAAACAAACCCGCTCTGCGTAACAGTTACCGGATTGAGCGGCCTGATTCGCTTACCTACGTATATACTCTTAAACCAACGGAAGAGGCCCTGACTGTACGTTCACTGATGGTACAGTTGGCAAAGCCTAACGGGAAGCCCCGACGAATTGAGGCCGTGCTACAAACCGACAATCCCCTTTATACGTCTGAGCGGCATCTGCTGTTGGAGAGAAATCCGGGTAGCTCATCGATGCATTATAGTGTCAGAGGGTTTCAGAAACTCGCCTACATAAGCAGGCGTGACTTTACCGTTGATGGGCAAGTCAAATAAAAAAAATAAAAAAGCTTTTAAACGGTTTGGGCGTTACCGGAATCTATAAGACCAAAACCGACGTAAGTACAATTAATTCCAAGAATAACTCCCTTTTGTAAGAAACACAGGACAGGAATTTCATTTTAGGACTTTATTAATACGGCAAGTCCTCTAAACGACATTTGACCCATTTTTTGTACTGACAGTTTGGTATTTAACATGTATTATTCTTACTTTTAATGCCGAATTAATTAAAGCCTTCTTAAATCTCAAAACCATATACACTATCGGAACAGCACTCTACGTTACCTAATTGTCTTACTGAAAATGGAAAAAGCCCAGGTAAACGACAGTGAGTTGATTTCTCTGTACATCCGCGGTAATGAGAAAGCCTTTGCCAAATTAGTGCAACGGCACAAATCGAAGATTTACACGACTATTTATCTGATTGTCAAAGATCAGTATGTTGCCGAAGACCTGATGCAGGATACATTCATCAAGGCCGTTGATACCATAAAGTCGGGTAAATACAATGAGGAAGGCAAATTTCTCCCCTGGATTGTCAGAATCGCCCACAACTTGGCTATTGACTATTTCCGAAAAGACAAACGCTACCCCAGTGTGGTGTTTGAGGACGGAAGCAGTGTGTTCAATACGCTCGAGTTTGCGGAGGATTCGGTTGAGTCGCTCCAAATACGGCAAGAGACACACGAGCATTTGCGCGAGTTGATTCAGCGACTGCCGGAGCAACAGCGTCAGGTGCTTATCATGCGGCACTACGAGGAAATGAGTTTCCAGGAGATAGCCGATGCTACCGGCGTCAGCATTAACACGGCATTGGGACGTATGCGTTACGCGTTGATTAATTTGCGTAAACAGCTAAGTAAACGTTCGCCGAGTTATGACAAAAACCTTTACCTCAGATGATGTAGTCCGGTATGTGTATGAGGAGACCTCGCCTGAGGAAAACCTGCTCATCGAAGAATCCCTGATGGCCGAGCCGGACATGATGACGTTCTTTTTGAGTGCACTCGAACTGCGCTCGCTCATGAACAAAATCGAACGACAGCCCCGCGAAAGCCTGGTTCAGTCCATTCTTAGCTATTCCCAGAATCACTCGGCAAACCCACCCGCCCAACTGCGCCCGTCGCGGTAAGGTGAGTGGGTTTGGCTATGTAACGCCTTTATGGTTTAACTGAAATAGCATCAGTTAAACCATAAAGGCATTTCGCTATGCTCAAAAAAGAACGATTTCGCCAGTTTATCGACTATTTCACGGAGCATTACCCCGAACCGGAAACCGAATTAAATTTTGGTAATCCGTTCGAGTTACTGGTAGCCGTAATCTTATCGGCGCAGTGTACCGATAAGCGAATTAACCAGATCACGCCCGCCTTGTTTGCCCGTTTTGCCGAGCCGGAATCGCTGGCAGCCGCATCGCCCGACGAGGTGTTTACCTATATCCGCAGTGTTTCGTATCCCAATAATAAAGCGAAGCATCTGGTCGGGATGGCGCGGGCGTTGATGGAGCGGTTCGGGGGCGAGGTACCCGCTACGCTGGCCGATTTGCAGACGTTGCCGGGCGTGGGTCGCAAAACGGCGCACGTGATTTTATCGGTGGTGTATAATGAGCCTACGATGGCCGTTGATACGCATGTATTCCGGGTTTCGCACCGGCTGGGGCTGGCTCCGCTTACGGCTACGACGCCACTGGCGGTTGAGAAGTCATTGATGGCGTATATTCCGAAGCGGTACGTTCCAAAGGCGCATCACTGGCTTATCCTGCACGGCCGGTACGTATGCGTGGCCCGCTCGCCCAAATGTGACGTATGCGCCCTGCAGGAGATTTGCAAGTATTACCAATCTGGTAAATCCCTGAAGTTATGAAGTTGCTGACCTTTGCCTTTTCATTTGGATTGACTATCGGTTACGGGCAACCGCGAACCGATAGTCTGCTCGGTAAATTGCTGGCTACCAATCAAAATCCGATTTTTCGGGCCGTGTTGCGTCATTCAGACCGGCATCGGCTGCAAGTTATCTACACCCGAATTGACCGCGATAAAGCCAATAAACCCACGTTCACCAATTACTACTACCGGGTTGATAGTACGGAATATTTCAATCCGGCCTCAACCGTCAAGCTACCCCTTGCGCTGTTATCGCTGGAAAAAATCAACCGAATGAAGCAACCCGGCGTGACGAAATTTACGGCCATGCAGTTCGATAGTGCGTATAGTAAACAAACTAAAGAGTGGCATGATAAGACTGCCGAAAGTGGTTATCCGTCGGTAGCGCACCTGATTCGTAAAGCGATGCTGGTCAGCGAAAACGACCCGTATAGCCGGATGTATGAGTTTATGGGACAACAGACCATTAACCGACAGCTACACGGTATGGGTTACGTAGACACGCGCATCACCCATCGCTTTGTCAGGATGAGTCCCGATGAAAATCGGCATACAAACCCCGTCCGGTTCATTAATCCCGACGAAACGCTACTATATGCCCAACCGCCCGCTTACAATCCTGATCCGTTTGATGCCCGGCGCGTCGATACGCTCGGTATTGGTCATTACGCCGGTGATAGCCTGATTCATAAGCCGTTCGATTTTACGGGCCGCAACAAAATGCCGCTCGAAACGCTGCAACAGATTCTGAAGGCTACGCTGTTTCCTGAATCCGTACCCAGAAAGCAACGGTTCGGCCTGACCACCGACGATTACCGGTTTCTGATGCAGTATATGTCGCAGTTTCCCGGCGAGACCAACTATCCAAAATACGACGCGAAGCAGTACTATGATAGCTACGTAAAGTTCTTTTTTATGGACAGCCTGCACCACAATTTGCCGGAGGGCGTTCGGGTGTTCAATAAGGTAGGCTGGGCATACGGTTTCCTGACCGATGCATCGTATGTAGTAGACTTTAAAAACAAGGTCGAATACATGCTGACCGCCACAATCTACGTGAATAGCGACGGTATTCTGAACGATGACAAATACGACATCGACAGCATTGGCGAACCCTTCATGTACCAGTTAGGCCAGACCATTTATCAGCATGAACTGACCCGAAAACGCCGATACGTACCTGACCTGAGCCGCTTCAAGATCAACTACGAGAAACGAGTGAACGACGACCGGCCAACAGTAAAAGATGTGGACAATTGAGCTTGAGTATCCTAAACAAGATTTTCTGTCATGCTGACCGGTCCGCCGGTGCGGAAGGAAGCATGACAGAAAATCAATACGCTTTCAAACTCAAATCCAGGCTTTTAACCTGATGGGTCAGGGCGCCGGACGAGATGAAATCGACGCCGGTTTCGGCGTAGGCGCGGAGGTTGGTTTCGTCGATACCGCCCGATGCTTCGGTAGTGAACCGACTATTGATGAGCCGCACCATGTCGCGGGTACCGTCGGGCGAAAAATTATCCAGCAAAATCACATCGACCCGGGTCGCGTCAGACTGACCAACCTGTAATACTTCTTCCACTTCAGCGCGGTTGCGGGTTTCGATTTCGATGCGCAGTTGCCGACCCGTTTCCTTTAAATACGTAACAGCTTTGGTGATGGCGGCTTCGATACCACCCGCGTAATCGACGTGATTGTCTTTAATGAGAATCATATCGTATAGCCCGAAGCGATGATTGACAGCCCCACCAATTTTAGTGGCCATTTTCTCGCAGATGCGGAAGTTAGGCGTCGTTTTTCGAGTATCCAGGAGTTGGGTGCGGGTGCCTTCGAGCAGGTTTACCAATTGGCGGGTATGGGTGGCAATGCCGCTCATACGCTGCATACAGTTCAACACCAGCCGTTCGGCGGTCAGAATGTTACGGGCGTTGCCGCTTACGGTCAGTACCACGTCGCCGGGTTTGATAGCAGCCCCGTCATTCATCAGCACATTGACTACGAGCGTTGGATCGACTTCGGCGAAAATAGCGTTGGCCACCTCTACGCCCGCCAGGATACCGGACTCTTTTACGAGCAGACGCGCCCGTTTCTGCGCATCGGCAGGAATGGTAGAGAGCGATGTATGGTCGCCATCGCCAACGTCTTCGGCAAGGGCTAAGCGGATAAATTCGGTCAGGTTCATAGGTGTAAAGTTGGGACTAAATAGAACGTGGATGACACAGATGTTGCGGATTTTCGCTGATAAGAAAAGAGAAGATCAGTGATAATCTATCACATCTGTGTCATTCGCGTACCATTACCTATTGCCTATCTCCGAAAATGGTACGAAATTTGTCGTCCGCTAAGGAAAATTATGAATCATCCGCGCGTCATCCATCGTCTTTCAGGTCTGCTGCTGGCATCTCTGTTACTGTTTACGGCAGTTTGGAGTCCTGGCGGGCTGGCGTACAAACAGGCGGCAGCAACCAAAGCGAAGGCCGTTGCCCAACACGCGGCCAAATCGGGCAAGACGCAGGGTGCACATCAGGACGAAACCAAATTAAGTGCGGCTGGCTTTGAGGCCGTTGCGGCCCCGGCCATTACAATCGACTGTGGCAACCAGACCGTATTCCTGTTGCCCGCGCCAACGCTGCTGATTCTTCTGCTGTTAAGCGTTCCGTTGCTTCGGCATTTTACCCTCCCGCATTACTTCTTCTCGTATTTCCGGCACGTTTTCGGCCACGCTATCGCGCCCAACGCCCCTTAATTTGTTGTCATTTGTTGTCACTGATTGCTTCGCTACAAATGACAACAAAGGACTGAGAAACATTTCCCTGACCGACTGTACCGGTCAAGACTTTCCAATTCAAATTTTTATTTCTTCTGAGCGGGCCACGGGTCCGTTCGTACAACAATGCAAAACAGAACCGGAATTCTAATTCTGACGGGTGTACTGGCCGCTATCTGCCTTTATTTCCTGTCGTTCACCTTCGTGGCTCGCAGCATCAAGGCTGATGCCGAAGCCTATGGCACTAACAAGCAGGGTCAGGTTGACCGCGACAAAAAGCAGCATTACTTAGACTCACTCTGGAAAGAGCCGGTTTATCTGGGTAGTACGCTTCAGGAAGTAACCGAGCGAGAGCTGGGTCTGGGTCTCGACCTTCAGGGTGGTATGCACGTGGTGCTGGAAGTGTCGCCTTCCGACGTACTGCGTTCGCTGTCGGGTAATAACCGTGATCCGAAGTTTAACGACGCCATCAAGCAGTCGCTGGAAGATCAGAAGACAAGTAGTACCAGCTTTGTTGATCTGTTTGTCGGCAACTTCAAAAAGCTGGCTCCTGATACTAAGCTGGCTACCATTTTCGCTACGAGTGCCAACCGCAGCAAGATCAACTACCAGTCGACGGACACGGAGGTAAAGAAAATGCTGACTACTGAAGTAGAAGGTGCCGTTGCCCGTGCGTATCAGGTCATTCAGGCCCGCGTGGATAAGTTCGGCGTGGCTAATCCCAATTTGCAGCGGTTGCCGGGTTCGGGCCGGATTCAGATTGAACTGCCGGGCGTTGAAAACCCGGATCGTATTCGTCGCCTGCTGACGGGCGCGGCCAAACTGGAGTTTACCGAAGTCTATCGCCTGAACGAACTGGCCCCTGCCCTCGAAGGCATGGGTGCTTATCTGCTGCGTCAGGAAACAGAGCGTAAAGCCACCGCAGCTACTGCCCCCGCTACCGGCACTGCCGCCACCGATAATAGCCTAGCTTCGCAACTGGCGAAGAAAACTACCGATTCGACCGGTAAAGCCGCTGCCGATACGGCTGCTGGTACGGCACTGACGCAATTGTTTCTGCCCGTAGGTCAGGATCAACTGGGCGTTTATCTGCGTGATACCGCCCGCGCTAACGACGTGCTGAACGCACCCGAAGTACGCGGCCTGTTCCCCGCCGATGTGTTTTTCGCCTGGGACCGTAAGTCATTCAAAACGACCGATGGTAAGGAAATTCTACCCATTTTCTTCCTGAAGAAACCCGGTGGCCGCGCTCCGCTGGAAGGCGACGTGATTACCGATGCTACGAGCGATTATGACGACCGGGGCCGCCCGGAGGTGACCATGAATATGAACACCGACGGTGCCCGAAAGTGGAAAAATCTGACGGCTGCTAACATTAGCCGTCCGGTCGCTATTCTGCTCGATAACCTGGTGTATACCGCGCCAAACGTACAGAACGAGATTCCGAACGGGCGGTCGAGCATTTCCGGCAACTTCACCATCGAAGAGACTAAAGACCTTGCCAACGTCCTGAAGGCCGGTAAGCTGCCTGCTCCTACTAATATTGTGGAAGAGAGCGTAGTAGGTGCCACACTGGGTTCGGAGGCTGTAAACGCCGGGGTGCTGTCGTCCATCATTGGTATTATTCTGGTGCTGATTTTCGTGGTGTTCTACTACAACCGTGCCGGGCTCATCGCCGATTTGGCCCTGTTTGTCAACCTGTTTTTTCTGCTGGGCGTTATGGCCTCGCTCGGTGCCGTACTGACCATGCCGGGTATTGCCGGTATCGTGCTCTCGATTGGTATGGCAGTGGATGCCAACGTCCTGATCTTTGAGCGTATCAAAGAGGAACTGGCTGAAGGAAAAGGCTTCAAAACCGCCGTTTCCGATGGTTTCAAGAACGCGCTGTCGTCCATCATCGACTCGAACGTAACGACGTTTTTGACGGGTATTATCCTGTTTGTGTTCGGTACAGGTCTGATTCTGGGTTTTGCCACGACGCTGATCATCGGTATCCTGACGTCGTTATTTGCGGCTATCTTCATTACCCGGCTCATTCTGGAGTATTACATCCGCAATGGCAAAACGCTGAGCTTTACCTCCAAATTAGCTACGTCGCTGTTTGCCGACTCGAACTTCGATTTCGTATCGCGCCGGAAGACGTACTACACGATCTCGTCCATTATCATTGGTCTGGGTCTGATTTCGGCTATTTTCAAAGGCTTTGGTCTGGGTGTCGATTTTAAAGGTGGCCGTTCGTATGTGGTACGCTTTGAGAAGGCGGTCAATACCGATGAGATTCGCTCGGCCCTGACGCCGGTGCTGGGTGCCGCGCCCGAAGTGAAAACCTACGGCGGTACGGGTATTGGCTCAAACCAGGTGAAACTGACGACGCCTTACCTGATTGACGACAACTCGCGCGGTGCCGACAAACAGGCCGAAACAGCTATCTACAAAGGCCTGAGCAGTATCAAAGGCAATCCGGCCCGCATTGAAAGTTCTCAGAAGGTGGGACCTACCATTGCGTATGACATCCTGACGTCGGCCATCTGGTCCATTCTGCTGGCCGTAGCGGTGGTGTTCGTCTACATCCTGATCCGGTTTAAGCGGCTGGCCTTTGGCTACGGTGCGGTGGTGGCCCTGTTCCACGATGTGCTGGTCATTCTGGCCGTGTTCACGATCTTCAACGGCTGGCTTCCTTTCTCGCTCGACATTGACCAGGCGTTTGTGGGTGCCTTGCTGACGATTATGGGGTATTCAATGAACGATACCGTAGTGGTGTTTGACCGGGTGCGCGAGTACCTGAACGACAACAAAGGCAAGAAAGAGAGCATCCCGACCATTATTAATAACGCGCTGAATAGTACGCTGAGCCGCACGGCGGTAACAGGTTTCTCCACGATTCTGGTGCTACTGGTACTGTTCCTGTTTGGGGGCGAAACCATCCGGGGCTTCTCGTTTGCGATGCTGATCGGCGTAATTGTTGGTACGTACTCGTCGCTGTTCGTGGCTACGCCGATTGTGGTCGATTCTCTGAGCCGCGATAAGGCCAATGAAGATACGGCTGTCACCACGGCTAAAGTGGAGAAGAAAACTGGCTTCGACGCCGTCCCTACCGACTTCACTGACGCCAACCCAGCCACTCCGGAAGAGTTTACGGCTACCAAAAAAGAGAAGAAAGACAAGAAGCCGCTGATCCGGCCTTCGCAGTCGTAATCAATGAGTGAATGAGTGAATATTGCTGACGCCGATAGTATGACGTCGGAGGTATTCACTCATTCACTCATTAATATTCGTATCTTTCGCCACTCGATAACCAAATAAAATTTCTCTAAACTACCTTAATGCCAAACTGAATACTTTTTCTACATGGAATCGAAACAGAAACACGTTAACATGAGTGTCATGCGCAAAAAGCCGTTATCGGCATACGCGGCTGACATGCAGAAGAGTGAACTCAAGCGCGTACTGACTCGCTGGGGCCTGACGTCGCTGGGCATTGGAGCTGTCATTGGCGGTGGTATTTTTGTCTTAACCGGCATTGCCGCCAATGAATGGGCTGGCCCGGCCCTGGCCCTGGCGTTTATCTTTGCGGGTATTGCCTGTACGTTTGCCGCTCTTTGCTACGCTGAATTTGCATCGATTTTACCTGTTGAGGGGTCGGCGTATGCGTATTCGTACGGTACCGTCGGGGAGTTATTTGCCTGGCTTATTGGCTGGAACCTGATTCTGGAATACATGATGGGGGCCACCACCGTAGCCGTTAGCTGGTCGGGTTATTTCGAGAAGTTCCTGCATCTGTTTCACGTTGAGCCGCCGGTCTGGCTCATGAACGACCCCGTTACGGCGCAGGAAAAGGCGGAGATCATGCGGGCGGCTGGGCAGGCAGTGCCTGATTTCAGTTTTGCCATCAATCTGCCCGCTTTGCTTATCGTATGGGTGGTTACGTACATTCTGGTGAAGGGCATCAAAGAAGCGGCCAGTACCAACAACATAATCGTCATTATAAAGGTAGCTACGGTTATTTTCGTCATCATTGCCGGATCGTTCTATGTTGATGTGGCTAACTGGACGCCCTTTATTCCACCCCCGGTAGTTGACGAAACAGGTCAGACTCACTTCGGTTTCAGTGGGGTTGTTACGGCGGCTGGTATCGTTTTCTTTGCCTATATCGGCTTTGATGCTGTATCGACGCAGGCGGGTGAGGCTATCAACCCAACCAAAGACGTTCCATTTGCCATTATCGCGTCGCTCATTATCTGTACGACGTTGTACATTCTGGTATCGCTGGTGCTGACGGGTATGGTACCCTACCAGCAAATGGATTTGAAAGCACCTGTGGCGCAGGCATTTGCCGATGTGGGACTGACCTGGTCGGTATATCTGATTACGATTGCGGCCATTGGTGGCCTGACGTCAGTCATGCTGGTGATGATGCTGGGGCAAACCCGTATTTTCCTTGGTATGGCTAAAGACGGTCTACTGCCGCGCGGTTTGTTTGCCGCGATCCATCCAAAGTTTAAAACGCCCTGGAAGAGTACGATTTTCGTAGGGGCTATCGTCTCTATGGTAGCCGCCGTTACACCCATCGACAAAGTATCGCAGTTGACCAGTTCAGGTACGCTGTTTGCCTTTGCCATGATCTGCGGAGCTGTGTGGCTACTGCGCGTTCGGGAGCCAAATCTGGCTCGTCCGTACAGAACACCGGCTCTGCCCGTCGTTGCCACGCTGGGTATTCTGGCTAATCTGTACCTGATGTGGAACCTGCGTACCGACACCAAGATAACCTTTGTAATCTGGGGTATTGTGGGCCTAGCCGTGTACTTCCTGTACAGCCGGAAACACAGCAACCTGAATAACCCTGAAGAGTAAGCAAACGTATTTACTGGTCCTATCTGGTACAAACGGTCCCCGGCAACTTGTTGGGGGCCGTTTGGCGTTCATACCATTAAATGATGAATACCCCATTGCTATTTCCGTTCGAGCCGGAATTACTTGCTGAACTCGACGCGGTTGCGCAGGTCCGGCAGTTTGATGCTGGTACCGTGCTGATGGAACCCGGCCAACCCATGCTGTACATACCAATTGTACTGTCGGGCAGTATCAAAATTATGCGTCCCGATGATGACGCGGGTGAGTTACTGCTCTACTACCTCAACCCATCCGACTCCTGCGCGTTATCGATCAGTAGTGTGCTCAGTGGCGATACCAGCCCTATTCTGGCAGTTGTGGAAGAACGGGCCGATGTGCTGATGATTCCTATTAAAAGCGCCGAAGACTGGATGGGCCGCTACGATTCCTGGCGCCAGTTTGTGTTCCAGACCTATCAGAAACGCTTTGACGACCTTCTGCAAACGCTCGATTCGGTAGCTTTTCGGCAACTGGATGAACGGCTGCTGGCTTACCTCGATCAGAAAGCACAACTCGCCGGGGGGCGGCATCTGTACCTCACACACGAAGACATTGCCCGTGATCTGAACACCTCGCGCGAGGTTATTTCGCGGCTGCTGAAACAGCTGGAGCGGCTGGGCCGGGTCAGCTTGTCGCGTAATAAAATCAGTCTGGTATTGGCTGAGTGACTCAGGTCACTGATAAAGATTTCGGGGTACCGTACGTTTGTCTGATTAATTTATGTGATCGACTACGAACATGAGCCTATTGAGCAAAAACGTCGGTTCGACCGA
>JACMPG010000195.1 GCA_014377625.1 Spirosoma sp. | reverse complement strand
TATGACCCAATTTCAAGAATTAGCCCCGCGTCGTCAGCAGCAACTGATGGCTTTCGACCGGCTGCTGACCATCATGGATGAACTGCGTGAACAGTGTCCCTGGGATCGCAAACAAACCCTGGACAGCCTGCGCCACCTCACCATCGAAGAGACGTACGAACTCTCCGACGCCATCCTCGAAAAAAACCGGGCCGACATTCGCAAAGAACTCGGCGACATTCAGCTGCACCTTGTTTTCTACGCTAAAATTGCCTCCGAAACCGATCCTGACTCACCCGATTATTTCGACATGGCCGATGTCCTGAATGGTATTTGCGACAAACTCATCAGCCGCCATCCGCATATTTACGCCGATGCCAGTGGCAATAAAGTCGTTGCGGACACGGAAGAAAAAGTGAAAGCCAACTGGGAGCAGTTGAAGCTGAAAGAAGGCAACAAATCGGTGCTGGGCGGGGTGCCGGGTTCGCTACCCGCGCTGGTGAAAGCCATGCGGATTCAGGAAAAAGCGCGGGGGGCGGGGTTCGACTGGGACGAGCGGCAGCAGGTCTGGGAGAAAGTAGAAGAAGAGCTTCAGGAGTTCAAAGCAGAATTTGACCAGGCCGACGGGCCGGGCGGTACGGGCCAGGCCATCGACGCGCAGCGGGCCGAAGGTGAGTTTGGCGATCTGCTGTTCTCGCTGGTCAACTACGCCCGCTTCATCGACATCAATCCCGAAACGGCCCTCGAACGCACAAACAAAAAGTTTATCAAACGCTTTCAGTATCTCGAAGAGCAGGCCCGCGCTGCCGGCAAATCCCTGTCAGAAATGACCCTCGCCGAAATGGACGTGTATTGGAACGAAGCCAAGTCTGAACCAGAGTAGTCTGAACCAGGATTTTACAGGATTAGAAAGATTTTCAGGACGTGCGTGTAGCGGTATGTTAAATCTTGCTCATTCTTTATAATCTTGTGAAAATCCTGGTTCAGACTATCCTGGTTCAGATAAAACCCTGGTTCAGAAATGCGTATTGCTTTTATTACCGACCCGCACGTGGGCCACGCCGATGAGAAACCAATGGGGGTTGATGTGCGGCAGAATTTTCTGGACGCACTGGCGTTTTTGTCTGAATTGAAACCCAGCTGTTTAGTACTGGGGGGCGATTTGTGTTCCGACTCCGGCGACGCATCCATTTACGAATGGATGGCCGAACAGGTGGCACAACTGCCCTATCCCTGCTACGCCATTGCGGGCAACCATGACGATTCTGAACTGCTGGCCAATGCCTTTCGGCTTGGTCATCACCTGCATGGACACGAACTCTACTACGCCATTCCGCTGGAAGGCCGCCCGGCGTTGTTTCTCGACACCTCGAAAGGCGAAATGTCGCCTGCGCAATGGACCTGGCTCCGCGAGTTTCTGGAAGCCCTGCGCGACAGTAACGTCTTGATTTTCATGCATCACCCGCCCCTCCCCGCCGACGTCCGGTTCATGGATACGCATTACGCTTTCAACCAGCCCGATAAATTTCTGGCTCTGGTACGCAATCTGCCCTGCCACGTTACGGTGGTTTGTGGCCACTACCACGTCGAGAAAATCGTACAGCGTGGTAATATTCTCGAACTGCTCTCCCCGTCAACGTTTTACCAGATGCGGCCCGACACCACCGAGTTCACCGTGGATCACTACCGCGTGGGCATCCGCGAAATCAGCCTGACATCGCAGGGGATAAACAGCGAAGTGCATTACCTCTAAAACAGGCGTCTTATTGTCAAAGTCCTATTTGCAAATAGTCTGCTTCGTAGTAAATCAGCGACTATTTCAAACCGCTTATCAACGGTTCGTACAGACGCGTGTAAGCAATCTGGGCGGCTACGATCAGGAACATAACCCCAGTGACACGGTTGAAAATCGTGACGACGCGGGATGTAAAGAGCCGTTTTAGCCGGTTCGCGTAGTACGCCAGTGCCGACTCGGTAGCGAACACGCCCAGCAGAGCCGCACCCATAAACGCGTACTGCTGCGCGTCTGAATAGTGCATATGCGAGCGGATATACGCTACAATGGCCACCCAGGATACGAAATTGACGGGGTTTAGCGCGTTGAGAAAAAAACCCGTTGTGAAGTAATACACGAAGTTGCCGAAGCGCGTTTTGGGATACGCCAGCCGGGGAGTTCCACGCAGAATATTGACCAGTCCCATTGCCGTCAGAAACAAAACGCCCACCACGGCCATTGCCGTCTCAAAACCGGACACCTTCGGAATAAACGCCGTGCCGAGCAGAGCCGCCAGCACGAACAGGATATCGCCCACGATCACGCCGAAGACAATCTTCATACCCGACCGAAAGCCGTTATCGACACTGTTCTGAATCAGCGCGAAGAATACCGTACCAAACGTCAGGCAGAGAGCGGTACCAAGTAAAAAACCGTAGAGAATAGGTAGCACAGGCAGAAGTTATAAGGTTACAGAGTTATAACTTCCTAAGACGGGCAACCATCAGTAGCCCCGCTACGCTGAGGGCGTCGGTGATGCGGCTGTTCATGGCCATAGCCACGGCGTCGGTAAGGGGAAGTTTCCAGACACGGAGCTGTTCGGTGTCTTCAGGGTCGTGTTCGCCCTCGGTCAGGTCTTCGGCAATGAACAGAAACCCTTCTTCGTCGGTGGCGGAATTGGAGGTGTGAATCCGGGCGATGGGCGTCCAGATTTGGGCGGTCAGACCGGTTTCTTCTTTTAGTTCGCGCCGGGCCGTATCGAGTGGATCGGTACCGAGCGGGCAGCCCCCTTCGGGAATCTCCCACGAATACTCGTTGAGCGCGTACCGATACTGACCAACCAGATACGTATTCCCGTCGGCGTCGATGGGAATGACACCTACCGCTTTGTTTTTGAAGCTAACCACCCCATAAATACCGGGTGTACCGGCGGGTGTGATAACGTCTTCGTGACGGATACTGAGCCAGGGATTTTCGTACGGAACCGACGACTGGAGCGTCTGCCAGGGGTTTTCAACCTCGTTCATACCGGCGAAAGTACGGACTTTCCGGCTCTATTTGGCTATCTTTACGACCACAAATCAACGTTTAACCCTACCTGATGAGAGCCAGTCAACGCCAAAAATACCGCTGGATGGGCGTCTCGCTGGGGCTGAGCATCGCGCTCCTCATCATTAAATTCACGGCGTATTTCCTGACCGATTCTGCCGCCATCCTGACCGATGCCGTCGAATCCATCGTGAACGTACTGGCCAGTGGGTTTGCGTTTTACAGCATTTATTTAGCCGCCTTACCCGCCGATCAGAACCACCCGTACGGTCACGGAAAAATCGAATTTCTGTCATCAGGGTTCGAGGGGGCCATGATCCTGTCGGCGGGGCTGGTCGTGATCTGGCAGGCCATTCTGAGTTTCTTTGAACCCCGCATCCTCACCAACTTAAATACTGGCCTGATCCTGATCGGCATCACCGCCATAGCCAACGGCGTGGTAGGCTACGGTCTGATTCGGACCGGGCGGCAAACCGATTCGCTGGCCCTCACCGCCGACGGGCAGCACCTGCTCACCGACGTCGTCAGCAGCATCATCGTGATGGTGGGCGTAGGGCTGGTAGCTTTAACGGGCTACGGCTGGATCGACAGTGTCTTATCGCTGGGATTGTCGGTCGTGATTATTTACAATGGGCTGCAAATCACGCGGCAGTCCGTGGCACGGCTTATGGACGAAACCGATGTACCCACGCTACACCGGGTTGTGTCTCTGCTGAACGTGCATCGCAACCGCAACTGGATCGACGTACACAACCTGCGGGTACAGAAATACGGCGCCGACCTGCACGTGGACTGCCACCTCACCCTACCCTATTACTGGCCGCTGGATCAGGTACATGACGAGGTGCACAAGTTTGAGGATACGCTGAAAGACGGCTTTGCCAACGAGGTCGAAATCTTCGTCCATACCGACCCCTGCATCAAAGAATGCTGTGCCTACTGCCGGGTGGCCGACTGCCCCGTACGGGCCTTTGCCTTCGTGCGCGACGTGGACTGGACCGCCGAAAACCTACCCCTCAACCAGAAGCACTTCGTTCCGCTGGCGGCATCAGGCGAAACGCGCTAAGACAGCAGTCCCCGCAACGCCGTCGTATTGGCCGTAACGTCGAAGATGGCCCGGATGGGGATGGCGAAACCGGCAATGGCGTGGCTCGTGATGGTGTCTTTGATACCCAGTGTATTCAGCAGCGCGTATTCGCCCGTGTCGGTATCGATACCGTGCTGTTCGACGGTCCGGCGCCGGGGGTCGATGATCCAGTATTCGGAAACGCCGTGCGCGGCATAGTCGGCGAACTTAATTTCGCGGTCGTATTTCTCAGTGCTTTTTGAGAGGATTTCAGCAATAAAATCAGGAGTGGGGTAGTACAACAGATCGTCGGTAATGGTGGCGGCTTTATCGGGTCCAAAGAAACAAACGTCCGGTTCGTAGCTATTGCGCGTTAGCTCGATCAACGCTTTTTCGGCCCGGACGCAGCCTAACTGCCGGTCGTTCACGTAAACACTTAGCAGCGTGGCCAGCAACAGCATCGCCGAGTTGTGCTGGTCAAGCGCAGGTGAATGCACAACGACTTCGCCATTGATGAATTCAGCTTTCTTGTATTCACCGCGCCACTTATAGAATTTCTGTCTGGTCCGCTTCTCCCTATCCAAAATGGCCTGCGCCTGTTGCAGGATGAGCGGAGCCTGGGGCGTATCTAAAATCTGAAACAGCAGTTCGGACATGATTATTGGGCGATGCGTTTCTCAAAGATAACGATTTACCGATGAACCGGGAGCTATCGGTTCGCAGCAGCAACATGCTCAGATGCGTTTAGCTATTTTTACGCCACGCTCCTCCTAAGCCGTCTTTTTCATGCGTACCCTCCTGTCCGTCTTTCTGCTATGGCTCTGCGCGGGTATTGTGCTGGCCCAAACGCCCGGCAGTACGCTGACGGGCCGCGTTCTCGATGCCAAAACCGGCGAGCCGCTGCCTTTTGCGTCGGTTTATATCAACAACACGTCGCGCGGCACCACCGCCGACTCAAGCGGCAACTACCGGCTCAGCAACGTGCCACCCGGCAACCAGGAACTCATTGGTTCACTGCTGGGCTATCAAACCCGGCGCCAACCCCTGCGCCTGACCGACACCCGCCCCCGCCAAATCGACCTCAAACTCGAACCCGGTCAGATGTTGGCGGGCGTAACCGTGACGGCCCGGCATAGCAAAGTCTGGCAGCGGCAGTTTCGGGAGTTCAGCCGCGAGTTGCTCGGCAACCGCCCACAGGCCCGGCAGTGCCAGATTATGAACCCCAGTGTGCTATCGTTTCAGTCTGAAAAAGGGTATTTACTGGCCCAGGCCGCCGAGCCGCTCGTCATCACCAACGAAGCCCTCGGCTATCGGCTCCACTATGATCTAATGCACTTCGACCTGTATCAGGGTCACATGAATTTCGCCGGCACGTCGCGTTTTGAGGAACTGACACCCATCAGTACCAAACAGCAAACGCAGTGGCAGCGCAACCGGCAGCGGGCCTACCTGGGGTCGTTGCAGCACCTGCTGATCAGTCTGCTAAGCGGAACCCACGAGCGGGCAGGCTATACCGTCTATCAGACACCCCTCACCGGCGACGACACCAACGCACAGGTATTACCGCTGGTGCGCACCGCAGAACGCCTGTTCATCGGCCCCGATCAGGCTCGCGCCCTGTTTCAGCCCGGCGATCTGCCCTTCGAGCGTCGGCTGGTATCGGAGTATCCGCTGGAGGTCTATTACAATCGGGTGTATGCCACCAACTCGCCCTACCACGATTCGCCCTATGCGTACTCCATGTTGCTGCTGCCCAACAAACTGCTGGAGCTTACCCTAACCGGGGGCATTACGCAGGGTAACGGCCTGGACGTGCGCGGCTACCTCGGTAACGACCGGCTGGCTACGTTGCTGCCGCTCGACTGGGTCTCTGCCGAAGATGAAACGCTGACGCCCGCCAACATCGCCGAGGGCAAGCCCCAGCGGGCCGACGCCGGACTGGATTCGCTGGTGGCGCAACGCGAACGGGCCGTAAAACGAACCGCCCCGCTGGTATTCGTGCAAACCGACAAGGGTTTTTATTGTACCGGCGATCAGCTCTGGCTCAGTGCTTATGTGCTGAATGCGGCCCGTCAGCTACCCGTTGCCGGACGTACCGGCGCGGTGCAGGTGGAGTTGATCGCGCCCGATGGTCATATCGTGCAGCATCAGTGGCTCAAACTAACCGACGGACGGGCGGCCACGAGTTTTCGTTTTGGCGATACGCTGTCGGCGGGGCAGTACCGGTTGCGGGCCTATACCGACCGGGATCAGGTGACTAACGGTCCGGCGTTCGAGCGGTTGCTGTCGGTCTGCAACCTGCGGCAATCCCCGCCCGGCCAATCCATGAATCAGGTAGCGGCTGCGGTAGGCGTAACGGGTGGCGGCACCGCGGCCCGGCCAATGGACTCGCTCGACGTGCAGGTGCTGCCCGAAGGCGGTCGGTGGCTGGCGGGCGTTTCTGCCGTGCTGGGCATCAAAGCAATAACGACCAGCGGACGGGGCCGGGCCATTGGCGGGCGCGTGGTGGACAAAAGTGGGGCCGAAGTGGCGCGGTTTGCGACCAACGCACTGGGTATAGGCCGGGTTACGCTGACGCCCCAGGCTGGGCAGACCTACGCAGCCTTGCCAGACCCAATACTGGGAGTAACGACCCGCCCCGTCGCACTACCCGTCGTGGAGAGCGAAGGATGGGCGTTGGCAGCCGATGCCGTCACGGACAGTACGTTGCTCACGGTGACGGCGCGGGCGACGGGGCCGTACGACGGGCAGCCGGTGTACGTGACATTGCAAAGCCGCGAGCAGTTGGCGTACCGCCAGAAATGGTCGCTGCAACACGGAGAGGCCCGGTTTACGCTGCCCATCGGCACCCTGCCGCCGGGCGTGTGCCGCCTGACGCTCTGGGACGTGTCGGGCCAGCCCCGCGCCGAGCGGCTGGTGTTTGTCCCCGAACGCGACGAAGGCATCCGAATGCAGGTAACGACCGGCAAACCCCGGTACGAGGCCCGGCAAACGGTGGGTATCGGTCTGCGGTTTCACGATGCCGATGGCTATCCGGTGGGTGGTAGCTGGTCGGCAGCCGTGACCGATGCAGACCAGTTGCCCGCCGATACACTACAACCCGACATGCGAACCAACCTGCTGCTGACAGCGGGTCTGCGCGGGCAGATCGAATCGCCAGACTACTACCTCCAGCCCGACCGACTATCTGACCTCGACAACCTGCTGCTGACCCAAGGCTGGCGCAGACTACCCGCGCCCCAACCCGCCGATACGACAGGCGGCTGGAACCTGAGCGGGCGGGTGACGGACAAAAAAGGGCAACCCGTTACCAACGCTACAGTCGTGGTGCAGTTACAGCAGGGCGTGCAGAAAGCCATGCGCAGCCTGCGTACTGACGCCGGTGGCGTGTTCCGGCTGACGGGGTTACAAGTGGCCGATACGGTGCGGGTACTGGCTAACGTGACCGAACCCAGCGGGGCCACCCTCCGCTTCAACGCACCGGGTTTGCCCTTCCCCACGCCGGTGCTGTATTCTGTGCCAGATGGCCTGGCCAGTGCCACCATCGCGACGTCGGCTTGGCTGACCGATGCACAACGCCGACAGGCCGCGTGGCCCGCTTTCTACCGCGATTCTACCGCCCGCCAACTGGCCGAGGTCGTGGTTCAGGCCAACAAAACTGCTCCTGAACGTCCACTTGATATTCAACGGTCGAGTCTGCATGGCTATGCCGATGCGACATTAATCGTGGATGAGAATGTAATGGAAATGGCTAATGGCATACTTGATTTGATCCGGCGATTGCCCGGCGTCATAGTTGATGGCAACGGCAACATTCATGTTGGGGGCTTTAGCAGTTTTGGTGATAGTAGTCCTCTTTTTCTACTCGACGGGCAGTCGGCGGATGGCGAAACTGTGGCCAGTGTTCCGCTGAGAGAGATTAGCCGGATTGAGTTATTAAAAACTGCAGGTACGGCGGGTATATACGGCTCCCGGGCTGCTGGCGGAGTCATTGCCGTGTATACCCGAAAAGGCAGGGGTATTGACCCGCTGCCCGAACGCACCAGCGTGGCCGCGACGGCAGCGGGGTTTGCCCTACCGCGCGAGTTCTACGTGCCGCGCTACGACCTGGCCGAACCTGACCCCCGCCCCGACCGGCGCGACGTGCTGTTCTGGCAACCGCTGGGCGAGAGCGGCCCGGACGGGCTGGGCAACCTGGCCTTCCCGCTCAACGACACCGCCAAACGACTTCGCATCGTGGTACAGGGCGTCAGCAATGAGGGCGTTCCCATCTCGTTTACGTGGGTACTGCCCGTACGGTGACAGGCCGGGCAAATCGTGCTGTTCAGTTCGCGCTCACCACCCCACTCAGACCCGACACGCCGTTTTCGTTGAAGGCTTCAATGGCGAAGTAGTACGGCACTCCTACGTTCAGCGCGCGTAACTCGAACTGGTTCGGCGCATCGCCCCAGAACTGGTACGTCTGGTAGAGTTTATCGGGAGCAATACCCCAGCGGATGTTGTAGCCCATACTGCCCGGCACCTTTTTCCAGATCAGGTCGGCGTTGCGCTGGTCTTGCTGGCGTTTGGCAGTCATGGCCGGCGTGGCGGGTGGGTTACCCAGGCCGACACCAAATACCCGAAAGGCATTGATGCTGAGGTGTTTTCCTGCCGTATAAACGTGTTCGTAGCGCACATACCGCGCCCGCACGGGCTTGCCATCGGCCCGCAGCGGAATCTCGACAAAGGCGCAGGCATGGTCTTTTTTCGGCTGGTTAGTTAAGTCGGCCACCGTTTCCCAGCGTTTATTATCGGGCGACGTCAGGATTTTGAACTGTGTATAGACCGTTGAGTCCGAATTGAAAATGGCGAGTTTGTAATCGAAATAATCGACCTGTACCGCCCGGATATCACACTCGGCACCGAGGTCAGTGGTGAGCGTTTCCCCCCTGCGGTTCTGCCCGGCTACCCAGAACGTGCGCGGGTTTTCGTCGGCCACGCAGTCGGCGGTGACGGTATCGGTGGGGGCAGTGGCGAGGGTTGACGACGCTACGGCGGGCTTTTTGTAGTTGAGCAGCATCCAGCCCGTAAAGAGTTCGTCGGGGGTCTGTCCTTTTTTCGTGGCTAGGTAGTGCGGAAAATCGCCGAAGCGGGTACTGACAAATAGCTGATCGTCTTTATCGAAACCGGCGGGGTTCATCACAATCCGGCGTTCCATAGGCCAGTTTACGCCAATCCAGGTGGTGCCGGTATTCCAGTAGTTGCCGTAGTTATCCTGAAACGTATTGCCGTGTCCGCAACCCGTGGCAAAGCCGCCCGGTTTGTAGGCAATGGGATTATACGGGGCGTACTCGAACGGGCCGAGCGGACCCTTACCCACATACGTACCGTTGCCATAGACATTGTATTCGGTACCGGGCGCGCCGTATTGCAGGTAATACTTATCCTTGTATTTGGTCATCCAGGCCCCTTCCACAAACGGCTTGAACGGATCGGAATGATTAGGACCGAAGCGTTCCCAGCCGTGTTTATAGGGGTCGAGCCAGAACATAGCTTTGTAGGCTTCGGCGGGGTTGTTGCCCGCATAGGTCAGGTTCCGGCTTTTGTCGAGTTCGGCTCCGAAGATGGGATAGACGTTCGAGGAGCCCCAGTACATATACCATTTATCGGTATCGTCGTCGTGGAACAGGGCGGGGTCCCAGGGGCCGATGTCTTTGGGCAGTCGCGGCAGCCAGCGGTTAAAGAAGGTCAGCTTGCCTTTCTCCGGTTCGGTCGAGATAAAGATGGGCCGCTGCTCAAACGTACTCTGAAACAGATACAGCGTGTCGCGCACCGACAGGGCCGCCGGGGCGCACATGTCTTCCATCGGCCATTTATCCGGCACCACATACTGCCAGTTAACCATGTCTTTGGAATGCCACCAGCCGCCCTGAATCGTGACGAAGAGATAATATTCGTTCTTATGGCTGATAAGGACCGGATCGGCCCCGGAGCGGTATGAAACACCCTCATTCAACTGCTCGAAATTGTACCGATAGCTGATGTCCATCGGGTTGCAGTACGTGCGCTGCTGCGCCGTGGCGGGCCGTATGGTCAGGAGCAGGAGAACGAAAATAGTACAGCGCATATAAAGCCGATTAACCAATTACGCTGATGCCCTCTTCGTCGAGATATTGGCCGATGTTGAACGTTTGCCCGTCGTGCAGCAGCAAATCCCGGTGCCAGTCCATGGTGAGCCAGGCGTCGGCGTTTTTTCCGGCCACCATTACCTGCTGCGTGCTGCTGAAGACCCAAATAACCTTCTCAGACCCGAAATCGAGTAGTTTCTGCGTTTTCCGGTTCACATAATTAAAGTCCTGTACTCTGGAGATGTCCGCTTTCACGTCGATTTCGACGGCTACTATGGCCGGTACGTCGGCGTATTTCGTGTTGATTTTCCGGGGTGTCAACACCAGCTTGTCGTAAATGGCTATATCGTGGGCGAGGTTATTGCGGTGGTCGATGTGTACACCCGCTTCGTTGGACGCGAACCAGTATTTTTTATCATCCAACTGGCGAATCATAATCCGCATAAAATAAGAAGCGAGTACCCATTGCAACGAGCTTGATCCCATTACTTCTTCCGGTGTTTTATGGCCTGCCAACACGTCTTCGTAGCCCCGGTAATAGAGCGGCCTACCGTCCATCACCTCGTAAATCAGCGATTCAATCGCGACGGACGGCTGCTTGGGCCGGGACGGGGATCTGCGCCGGGTATCGGTTTTTTCCTGCGTAGTCATACATACGTGGTTTTTCAAAGCAATATACCAAAGTTTTGATCGTAATAGAAACCTCGCTCAATACGTAAAATTCCAGCTTACCGACGCACCGTCTATAGCCTGCCCATCATGCGCATAGCCGTTCGATTAACCTTTCTTCTACTGCTTCTGAGTCTGACCAGCCGGGCGCAGCTCACCGTGCAGGGGCGGGTCTATGGCGGCAGGAACCAGGAGCCACTGCCGTTTGCCAACGTCTTTCTGTCCGGCACCACCAAAGGCACCGTAACCGACGAAACCGGCGCGTTTAAACTAACCGATGTACCCAGCGGCAAGTTTGACCTCATTGTCTCGTTCGTGGGGTTCACTACGCTCAAGACCACCGTGCAGACCGGCGACCCGAAAACGTACCGGTTTGTACTCCGGCCCCTCGAAAATCAGCTCAACGCCGTTACCGTCAACGCCCGGCGCCCGCGTGGCCCCGACTGGGACCGACAGATTGCCCTGTTTATCGAAAACTTCATCGGCACCAGTCAGAACGCAGCGCAGTGTAAGCTGCTCAACGAGGAGGTGCTGTCGTTCAGCCAACGTGGCGATACGCTCACGGCCAGAGCACAGGAACCGCTGCTCATCGACAATCAGGCCCTGGGCTACCGGCTGAAATTTCAGTTAGACAAGTTTGTGTATGACTACGCCCAATACCGGGTCACGTACGAGGGTAACCCCGTTTTTGAACTCCTGACACCCCGCAACAGCCGCGAAGCGCAGCGATGGCACGACAACCGACAACGGGCGTATTTTGGCTCAACCATGCACTTCGGACGGGCGCTGTACCGACGCGAATTGGCGCGGGAGGGCTTCGCCTTTCAACGCGTTATTGAACGACGGAATCAGCGGGGAGAACTGACGATGGTTGGCTTGCCGGGCGATACCACGATAGAAGCGCGGTCGCTGGCTAACCGAAAAAAGCTGATTCCGCTACCGATGGCCAACTACAATATCATCCTCGACTCCGTCCGGTCAACGCCCCTCGTGCCGGTTGTCCTGTTTACCGATCTGATTCAGGTAACGTACACCAGAGAACAGGAACCGTTTGCGTTTCGGCGGGCCAGACGCCCCACAACCGTTGGTAACCCGGCTCTGTTTCAACGTTCGCTGCTCAGGATGCTGGAACCAGACCTAACCCTCGAACCAAACGGGCAGTTCTGGCCCGCACGTGACTTTCGCAGCGAAGGGTACTGGGCTTGGGAACTCGTTGCCGACGACCTGCCGTGGGACTATGACCCGTACGAACCTCTCGACAATCAATAATAATTATCAGAAAAGTTGTACTTTATCTTTCTATTTACCAATTTTGACCCATCAGTCGGTTAGGCGAAAGCAAAACCGCCAATTTTTTCAATTCAGGTTGTATTCAAATCAAAAAAGCTGATCGTCATGCGATCAGCTTTTTTTTGTTTTCATCGTCCGCAAATGCCTTTATAATCGCAGTATTGACACTCGTCGAGCTGCCGGGTCTTACGGAACGGCTCGGCAGAGTCGAGCAGGCGATGCACAAACTGCCGTAATAACTCCTCCGAATCCTGAATGTACTGCGCCGGGCTGTCGTCGGCTCCGAACCGGACGGGGTTGGTTTTGAAACCGCTCTCCAGATCCCGAAACGAATAGAAACCGGCTTCTACAGTCATGCCGTTGGTTTCATAGATGTCGGCAATATCGCGGTTACGGGGCAGGCCACCATAATCACGAATGTTTTTCAGAGCCAGATACCGGTACAGCCACAACTGCCGCATCTTATCGGCTTTGGGGTTAGTCAGCAGCTTTTCGTGCAGCGACGTAGTTTCCCGTACACTTTCAGTCAGTTCGACCTTACCGGTTTTGTAATCGACAATCCTGATCTGGTTATTGTACTGCTCGATACGGTCAATTTTCCCGGCGATGCGCACCCGCAGCGTCCGCCCATCAATAGGTACGTCGATATACGTATCGAGAGTCTGCTCAGAGCCGATTACGGTCAGGCCGGTGAGGTCGTTTTGCCGCTGCTGGAAGTCGAGCATCAGCTTTTTGGCGATGTCGTACAGCAGCAGGTTAATGCCCGACTCCATGACGCGGCCTTTCATGGTATTCGTAAATTCTTCTTCCAGCAAGCTGATAATCAACGCTTCATCGACAGGCAGGTTATGGAGCCGGTATTCTTTGTCGAGCCGCTCCAGCACGAGGTGCATCCAGTTACCGAAGTCGGCAGACCCCATCTTTTCTTCAATATCTTCTTCCTCGCTAATCTTCACAATCCGGCTGAAGTAGAACCGCATGGAGCAACTCACAAACTGATTCAGGTACGACGGATACAGCCCTTTGGTAGTAAGCAACGTCAGAATGGATTCCCGAATATCCTGCGTTTTGGGTACGCTGATATCGGTCAGGTCGGCTTTGTCGGCCCCCGCCGGACCAAACCGCACGCTGGGTTTACTGAGCCGGATACGTCCGTTGGATTTGGGAACCAGTTCATGTTCGATCTGCCGGATAAAGCGACTTGGCTCACCTTTGCTGTTGCCATACGCATCGGTCGAAGTCGTATACAACAGCACTACATCTTTGGCCCGTTGCAGCAGCCGGTAAAAATGGTAGGCCATCACGGCTTCCTGTTCACGGTAGGTGGGTAGCTTCAGCTCCTGCGCAATATCGAACGGGATCAGTGAGTTCAGCCTTCGCGACTGCGGCAACACGCCCTCGTTGACGGACAGAATAATAACCCGGTCAAAATCCAGCGCACGGGTTTCCAGCATCCCCATAATCTGAAGCTGACTGCGGCCCTCGCTGGTGAATGGGATGCTCGTCTGGCGGATCAGTTCGTACAGAAACTGCCGGAAACTCCTGAGCGTCACTGAGCTTTGCCCGAGCGTCTGTTTCTGCCGTTCCAGCGTAGTTTCGAGTTGCTGTAACAGCGTGTAAAACAGGTATAGATACTCGATTTCAATAGCATCCTGACTAACCTTATAGACATCGCGCAAGAGGTCAATCAGGTCGTAGAACATCTGGATAGCCTGCGTGGGGTCGTCGGTGGGCCAGCGGGTAAAGAGTTTGGTAATAAGCGGATCGTTCTGTCCCAGTTCGCGCAGGTCTTTTTCGGTCAGATACACCCGCTGCTCTTTCACAAGCTGGGCGGCCATCCACTGAAACAGCGGCATGGGTGTTATCACCTCTTTTTTTGCGTTTATTTCGCCGGGCCATTCGAGGTTATGGATGCGTTCATACTGCTTCACGAACGGGTGGTTCAGTATCTTGGTCACGTGGCGGTGGTGAAACTTCGGAATACGCAGGTCGCGCCCGTCGCGGGTCCGAAACTCGTGTACCGTCCGCTGCATCTCAAACAGTGTATCGACCAGCGTAAACAGCAGCGACGACCGCAGCGACAAACCCATCGTCACGTTCAGGTCGGTCACGTTCTCATCCAGCGCGTACAGCAGCGGCACCAGCAGCGTCTCGTCGGCGAGGACAATGGCCGTTTTCTGCTGCGTCTTCGTATCGCGATACAGCTTACCCGCCACCTTCGCCTGGGTACTGGCGTTGGGCACGCCCACTACGCGGATGGTCTTGCTGGTGCCGAGCAGGTGGTTGGATTCCTGGCGCAGGTCGTGGCGATTCTGACTGGAAAACAGCCAGCCATTGTCTTTGTACCGGCGCAGAAACTCGCCCGCTTCCTGCCGAAAATCATCGACGTAGTAGCGGTCAGCATCCCAGACCAGTTCGGCTTTTTGGGCATCGACCAATACCCGCACCATGTGTTCTTCTGCGCGGCTGAGGGCGTTGAAGCCCACGAAATACACCCGCTCATAAGCCAGATTATCCCGAATCAGCGTATCGACCTGCGCGGATAGTTTTCGATACGCCATACCCCGGTACGCCAGTCCCTGCGCGGCCAGGCGGGCGTGCAAACTGTGATAGGCTATTTGCAGATTCTCGAATAGTTTGAAGTAGCGCGACGTACCCGGTGTTTCGGCAAGCGGTTTCGCCGACGAGGGCCGGTCAACCTCCCAGCGTTCAAGGGCTTTAGCCGCCGTGAGGTAACTGAACAGCTCCGACGGTACCACCAGATGCTGGTCGATGCGGTCGAAGTCGGCGAGGACGATACTGGCCCAGCCAATAAACTGCTCAAACTCGATGTTCGGGTCAATTTCCCGGAACACCTCGTAGAGTTCAAACGTCAGGCTGACCGAGTCGATAAGCTGAACCCCGGCGGCCTGCGTGATAAAATCATCGACAGCCAGGGCGTGGGGAGCCAGAAACGGCTGGTCGGACAGGGCGGCCAGTTCGTCCAGAAATACGGAAACGGCCCGGCGCGTGGGCAGAATCACCCAGACATCGCGCAGGCTGGGGCCGTGATTATCAAAAATTCGCTGGGCGGTTTGTTGCAGAAAGGTCATGCAGAAC
>JACMPG010000194.1 GCA_014377625.1 Spirosoma sp. | reverse complement strand
GTGCCCACCCATTGCTATCGGTACGTTTCAAAACAGCGCGTCAGAAGAGCGGCTGCTCAAACTGGTCGATGCCGTAGGCGGGCTGAAATACCTGAACGGCACCAAAATCGTGAACGACCTTGCCGAAAAATCGCTGGGCTATATTTCCTACACCGTTATCACCAACATGACCGGACAGCCGTCCATGTCTGTGCCGCTGCACTGGTCGGCAGATGGCCTGCCTATTGGCATCATGTTTGCGGCCAAACTCGGCAACGAGGCCACCCTGTTCCGACTGGCGGGTCAACTGGAGCAAACCCGCCCCTGGTTCGATAAGGTGGCGGTGTAACGTGAACGGCAAGCTGCCCCGTGCGTCAATAAATAATATGTTGCTGACGCACGGGGCAGCTCGCCGTTCACGTTTCGCTAATTTCTCGGCGAAAACCGTTGCCCATCAACGGTGGTGTACTTGAAATCGGACGGGCCGTCGAAGGCTACGTTGTCGAGGTTGGTACGGCGGGGGAAACGGACGTATTTAAAGTCGGTGGGACCGGTGAAGTGGGCGTTCTGGAACGTAACGCCGTCGTCGAACTTCGTGTATTTGAAATCGGCAGAGCTGGTGAAGCGGGCATCGGCAAAGGCTGCGTTCTCACCGAACTTTGTGTATTTAAAATCAGCGGGACCACGAAACTGTGTGCCGCTAAAATCGGCCATGTCGCTGAACTTGGCGTATTTGAACAGGGCTTCATTCTGAAATTTGCTGCCCACAAACACCGCCCGCTGCCGAAATGCCGAGTATTTGAAAGCCGCGTCATTATCAAACGTGCAGTTGTCGAACGTGACGGCTTCGTCAAAGTCGGCGTTGTAAACGCGGTTGTTCATGCTGAAGAGGTTGCGGCCCTCATTTTCGGTGCGGTAGGCCAGAAACTTACCCCTGAATACGCAGTTGCGAAACGTCAACGGTACGGTTACGGTGCTTCGGTATTCGTTTCCGTTCCCACGCCCGTTGTCCCGAATTTCGCGCTGGTTAGCCAAAGATGTCAGGTCAAGGTCGCCGGTAATGGTGGCGTTTTCGTAGGATACGGACTGATTCTGGTTAATCTGGTCGATAATCTGGCGGGCGTCAACAGTGCGCTGGGCAAACGTTGCGGTCAACGTAACAAGCGTAAGCAGGAGGGAGGTCAGCAGGGTTTTCATAGCTTTCTTGGTTTGTGTTTGCCTGAAAGATGCAGGCCCGGCTGTTAAGGTTGCACGGCGGAAGGGAAGTAGTGCGGGTGGAAGCCTGCTGGCCTGAGTGTCAGCAAGTAGCGCGTTTATTGCCTTCGATAGATGAGTACCCATTTTTGTAAGCCATCATCAAGCTGGTTGACATGGGAACAAGACACGAAGCACTGAATGATAAAACTGAGCAATCATATCTTTGTCAATCGGTCTCCCTTAATCAGTAAAACTTTTATGAAGCGATGTAGTATGGCTATACGCTACCCTTTCTCGGTTTGTCTCTGTATGTTGTGCATGTTTTTTGCGCAGCCAGGCATTGGCCAGTTGGCCAATCCTCGTTCGCTTATTGACCTTCAGAAACAGATTGCACAATTCGCACAGGCTGCTCAAGGGCGCGTTGGGGTAGCCGCTACGGTACTGGAAACCAATGAGTCAGTGTCACTGCGGGGCGACGAGTAGTTTCCGATGCAGAGTGTTTATAAGTTTCCCATAGGCATGGCGGTGTTGCATCATGTCGATCGTGGTAACTTAACGCTTGAGCAAAAAATCAAGATTACTAAACTCGATTACGTATCTGACCGACAACACAGTCCAATCCGCGATACATATCCGAATGGTACTGAAATGAGTTTGGGTGACGTGTTACGGTACGCTGTTTCAGAGAGTGATGGCTCTGCCAGCGATGTGTTACTACGCATTATGGGTGGTGCGCCCGTTATTGGCAAGTACCTGAAAAGCATAGGTGTTAACGGAATTAAAGTAATCAATACAGAAAAAGAAATTGGCAAGGGTAACACGGTACAATACCAAAACTGGGCACAGCCCACACAAACCGTATTGCTGCTGAGGGTTTTGCAGAAGGGAACCAGTTTATCCAAAAGTAGCCAGACGTTATTGATGCGACTGATGACCGAAACTTGTACAGGACCACATCGCCTGAAGGCCCGTCTGCCCGCCGGAACGCTCGTCGCGCACAAAACAGGTACATCATGGACAATAGACGAGCTGACAGCCGCGACGAATGACGTTGGTTTGATTACGTTGCCGAACGGAAATCACATCGCCGTGGCCGTTTTTGTGGCAGACTCGAAAGCCAATGAGGCCATTCGCGAACAGGTAATTGCCGACGTAGCGAAGGCCATCTGGGATTATTGGCGTTGATATCTAATTACCTGCTTGGCAGTCAGTCCACCCACATCACTTTCTCATATGCCATTTCGTAATCTAACTCCTGAAGAGGCAGCACGTTTACAAACCGCCCGGCGTCGTCGGTTAGGATGGCATTCCAGAGGCCGGTAGCATTGCGGAGGAGGAGTTTGTAGCCGTAGAGCGGGTGCAGCGTAGCGGTGTCGGTGCGGTGGTCCCAGCCGGTTTGCAGCTCAATGGCAAAGCCGATACGTTCCAGCACCTCGTCCATCTGACTGGTCAGGCTATCGGCACCGTCGAGTTCTTCGATCCACACCACCAGCCCGTCGGTACCCCAGTCGAAGTGGAGCGGGCTGGTGGTGAGCGTTATCACGGAAGCGTTCATTTGTTACGTGTTTAAGCAGGTAGTCAGGCGGTTTGCCGATAGAGTGGCTGCGCTCCATTGCTAATTACCCGGTGTCCGTTATCCAGTACGTTCTCATCGCGCCATTTGCGGAGCCAGAACCGGTACTTCTTGCGGCCATAATCGACAAAGCCCGGAATCGACGTAGCGTCGACGGCAAACAGACGGTTGGGGCGTTGCTTCATCACACCCACAAATACGAACCGGAATTGCTGCGTATTGGCCCACTCGGCCCCGTTGGCGTAGCGCAGACTGTCGAGGTAGAACGCAGCCTGCCGGTCGTAGTCGTAGGTGTAGCAGGATTCCAGAAACTGCGCCTGCGTCCGGGCCGAGGTTGTTTTCAGATCAATGATGAGTGCGTTTTGCCGTTTGGGGCTGGTGTAGACCATATCCAGCCGCGATTTGCAGGGTAGTCCGGTAGCAGGGTCATCCCACAGAACTACGCGTTCCCGCTCCGACAGGCGCAGGTATCGCTGGCAGAACGCATCGTTCCGAATCGTATGCATCAGCTTAGCCAGATCGTCCGATTGTTTCGACGGTAACACGTCGGGCAGAAACTGTTGCATAACTGTGCCAACCGTTTCGGGTTCGAGCAGGTGCTGGTGAAAAGCCCGTCCAAACACCTTGGCCCGTTCTGTACTGGCCGTGGCCTGTTCAGCATAGCCAAGGTGTTCTTCTTTGAGCCGGGTCAGGTCCGAGTTGGACACACGCGGCAGGGCGCGGTAATCCGCAGTGAGTTGCGTCATGGTCTTGATTTATAGGCTGATCGGACGGGAGTTGGTGCGCCGATGCGGTCTGACCTACATGAGCAGTGCGGGTTCGTCGGTAAGTTGGGCGAAGGGGTTGTAGTAGTTCATCGCCGTTTTGATGTTGGCGATATCGGTGAGCGTTTCCTGACGGAAGATTTTGGCCTCCTGCGCAAACGCTTTCAGCGGGGCTGTCTGGGCTGGGTCGGCCATTTTGTACGAGAACGTAGCGATGTAATACACGCCCTTCGGATGAATTTTGGTGTTCTCCTTTTTCTCGGCCACGGCGGTAATCACCACGTCGGCCAGGGTCAGGTCGTCGTAGTACAGGGGTTCGATAAGCCGGAAGATGTTATCGACCGAGTAGCCGTGAAACAGCACCGCCGACACGCAATTTTTGTCGTCGATAAAGAAAAGCTCGGCCCAGTTTTTAGTCCCCATATTCAGGATGTTGTCCGTGAAGATGCGCCAGGCAATGGGCTGAAACATCAGCGTCCGTCCCAGTTTCTCGCTGCCATTGATGTTGAATACGCCTTCTTTGGCATCGAACCGGTACTGGCGGGGGTGGCCTTCGAGGTACTTAAACCGCCGGGCGGCTGTGTCGTTCACGAACTGAATTGCAGTTTCGTTCGTGTTTTGGCCCGTTTCGTTTTGATTTGTCGGACGTAGGGTCTTGTTTTGTGTGTTCATTAGTATTTGTTGTTTACTGTTCAAGCAGGGGACCCGTTTTGCGGTCCCTTTTGCCTTTTTAGGGGCATTATCCGCAGGTATAAAATTACATAGTTTTGGGTAAGAAACAAGCCCATTCAGGCGGTATATTGCTGATATTTTACGCACTATTCGGTAAAAAAAGATGATCGAAACCCGGCTGCAGCAACTCATCGAAGTCCTCAATATCAGTGTTCTCGAATTTGCCCGTCAGTTGGGTGAACGCCGGGGCGAAAAAGTATACCATATCCTGCACGGGCGCATGAAACCGCGCTACGATACCATCGAGAAAATTCTGGTGGCCTATCCCCAGCTCAACGCTGACTGGCTGTTGCGGGGCGACGGCCTGATGTTCAAACAGCTCGACTCGCCCTCGGCGGCCATCACCACCGAAGAGCGGCTGCGCAACATGGAGTTTCTGCTGTTTCAACTCAACGAACGCGTCCGGCTGTTGCAGGAAACGAATGATCAGTTATTGCTGGAGATTACTCATAACAGGCAGCGTTGACAGGCTATTTGTGTACAGGATTACCCTAAAGTAATTATATTTTTACTACATATTTTCTTGTTTTCTC
>JACMPG010000193.1 GCA_014377625.1 Spirosoma sp. | reverse complement strand
GGTAAAGGTCGGTTTGGTCCGTATGTCAAGCACCTGGACAAGTACGTATCGCTGCCCCGCAACGAACCCATGGCGGGCATCACGCTGGAGCGGGCCGTTGAACTGATTCAGGCCAAGCGGCAGGCCGAAGCCAACAAGTACATCAAAGAATTTCCCGAACGGCCCGAGATCAAAATCGTTAACGGGCAGTACGGTCCGTACCTCGCCGTTGGCAAACGCAACGTCCGCATCCCGAAAGAAACCGACGCGGCTTCGCTCACGCTGGAAGATTGCCTTGAACTTGCCGGTGGCGACGATGCAGGCAAGGCACCAGCCAAGAAGAAAACAACGGCTAAAGCAGCCACCAAGGCATCGGCCACTAAAAAGCCAGCCGCTAAAAAAACAGTGGCTAGGAAACCCGCTGCCAAAGCAAAGAGCGGGTAGGTTCTTTGCTTTCATGCTGACGAAGGAAGCATCCCCATATAGAGCGAATTTTTGCTATATGGGGATGCTTCCTTCGTCAGCATGACAAATCGCGCATAACAGGGCCATCAGCATGATATGGAAAGACAAAAAACATCCATGAGCCGGTGGCGGTTTGAATAACATGGCTTCTTCAAATACCGCGCTATACACGGCCTTAGCCGCTAACATTGGCATTGCCGCTACCAAATTTATTGCTGCCAGCGTTACGGGCAGTTCGGCGATGGTGTCGGAAGGCATTCACTCACTGGTCGATTCGGGAAACGAAGTGTTGTTGTTAATGGGCATTAAACGCAGTCAGCAACCGCCCGATGAGAAACGACCTTTTGGCTACGGACGGGAGCAGTACTTCTGGTCGTATGTGGTGGCGTTGCTCATTTTTGCAGTAGGCGGGGGCGTTTCGTTTTACGAGGGCGTTACGCACATTCTGGAGCCGGAACCTATTTCCGACCCCTTCTGGAATTACATCGTGCTGGGCATAGCGCTTGTACTCGACGGCTACTCGCTGATTGTGGCATGGCGGGCATTCAGTGCACAACGCGGAGGCCAGTCGTTCTGGAAAGCCATCAAAACCAGTAAAGACCCTACCACGTTCACCGTACTTTTTGAAGACGGCTCCGACGTACTTGGTCTGCTCATTGCGTTTTTTGGTGTTTTTCTGGGTCACGAACTCAATAACCCGTATTTCGACGGTGGAGCCTCTATTCTGATTGGCCTGTTGCTGGTGGCCGTATCCGTTGTACTGGCCCGCGAAAGCAAAAGTCTGCTGATGGGCGAGGGCGTTGATGCCGAAACGCAGCAACAGCTCATCAAACTGGCCGAAGCCGACCCGGCGGTACAAAACGTAATCCGTACCGCCACCATCTACCTCGGACCGCAGGAAATTACGATGGTACAGGACATTGTCTTTCAGGAAGACATGACAACCGCTGAAATCAGCGCGGCCATTCAGCGGATGCACCGGTCGATTCAGGCTCAGTTCTCCGCCATCAAGCATCCCTACACCCAACCGGTAGCCGGTGGCCTCGCCTGATAGTTGTAGCCCGGACATCCACGTCCGGGCTACGATCTACTCCTCTCACCGAAATCGCCCGTCATTTTGTATCTTTATAGCAATGGAAACACGCAGGAAAATAGTTGTTTTGTCGGGCGCGGGCATCAGTGCAGAGAGCGGTATCCCCACGTTCCGGGCGTCGGACGGCCTGTGGGAAAACCACCATATCGAAGACGTGGCCACGCCCGAAGCCTGGGAGCGGGACCCCACACTGGTACAGAATTTTTACAATGAACGCCGAAAGCAGGCCCTGAGTGTAACACCCAATGCCGGTCATTACGCACTCGTGAAACTGGAGACCCAATACGACGTAATAATTATCACGCAGAACGTCGATGATCTGCACGAGAAGGCCGGTTCGACCCACGTCATTCATTTGCACGGCGAGTTGTTCAAGTCACGTTCGTCGGTCGATGAGTCGCTGATTTATGACATTGCTGGTTGGGAAATCAAGGCGGGTGACCACTGCGCGAAGGGATCTCAGTTACGTCCGCACATCGTCTGGTTTGGCGAGGCCGTACCGATGATGGATGAGGCTCTGGAAATTGCCGATCAGGCCGATATTTTCATCGTTGTCGGTACGTCGCTAAACGTATATCCAGCGGCTGGCCTGGTGTACGTCGTGAACGACGGCGTCCCGATTTACGTAGTTGACCCCCAAACGCCCGCCATGCGGCAGACCGGCAGTGTCACCTTCATTCAGGAACCCGCCACGGTGGGTCTGACGCAGCTAACGGAGCAACTGATGAGCAAGTGAGTTAGTCGCACCGTATCACCCACGCCAGCGAGGTGACAGCCTGCCGCTTACGGGCAGATGCCGTCGTGCTCTTCAATTGCCACAAATATTTTTACTGGTACGGGTAACGTATCTGCTCCCAGTACAATCCGACCTGCGACGAATGCATCCTGCGCGACATATGCGACTATTACGCGTTGGGCAAAACACTGATCCTGAGCAGCACCCCCAAACAAAAATAGCCACTGCGTATTTGTCAGTTCAGCCTGCCACTCCCTCTTGTTGTTGCCTGGACCTGTCAACTACCCGACTAATAGCTAAACAAGTTTGTGGGTCAGGCGTTTGGTATGCTATCTCCGCGTGTCTCGCAGTCTCCCGCCTACCCTCTTAACTTCGGCTGACCCTGTTCACCACAAATCTATCAAACACAACCACACCATGACTTTTCGCACCACAACCGCAATTACTTTGCTTGGGCTGGGCTTACATACCGCCAACGCCCAATCCTCCCTCCGCTGGCATGAGGGCGATGTTACCCTTAGCATCGGCATAACGCTTCACGGAGAACTGGGTTATCAACCCCATTCGAACGCCCTTGTCGTTCGGATCGGAGATAAATGGAGAACCTACTCGGCTGACCAATTGCAGGGTTTTCGGTACACCGACGTTGATTCAAATTATTCGCACCAGTTCAGGGTCTATGAAACCGCCGGGCCGGATATGCAATCGGTGCCATTAATTTTTAACGAACTCGTACCAGGTCAGTCGGTGGCTTTACTCCAATTGCCGGGCCAGCACGGGGCTACCTGGCTGGCCCAACACAGATTGCCCCGATGCCAGAAAGTGGCCTGGCAAACGCCTGAATGTTGGTTTATCTGGATTGAAGGCCGTTTTGTTTCTCCCGATGCTTTTGTTGAAACCGAGTTAGACAGTCTCGTGGCGGCTGCGCCCGAATCGGTGCAGCGTTGGAGTGCCAGCACCACCCGACCTACTAACCCAAAGACATTAATATTCTGGTTAAGTCGTTATAACGGCCAGTTAGCACGGGCGAAAAGTCCCAGCAAGCCCGATAGTGCGTTCTGG
>JACMPG010000020.1 GCA_014377625.1 Spirosoma sp. | reverse complement strand
TTCCAACGGCGACCGGTTCGACAGTTTCAACAATGCCACCAGCTATTACCTGCTCAAACCCGATCAAACCCTGATACGGATAAAGCTAACCAAAAAATCCCTGCTCGATGCCCTAACTGACAAACGCGACGCGCTGAAAAAACTGGCCGATACGCTTGATTTACGGACCGAAGCCGACGCTGCCACGCTGGTGAAGCAGTACGATAGTTTATAGACTCGTTGGTAATTACTCACTCATAAGTTCAGTCAGAACGCGCTGGAGTGAAACAAAACCCGGTGCCTTTTTATCGAACAGTTCGGCCAGTAGTTTCTGATAATCAGGGTCAGTTTCTATGGCCGGTGTTTTGAGTTGATTACCAAGCCGCTTTATATCTGTAGCGAAGCCAAACAAAGAGACGTCAAGGCTGATTTGGGCAGCATTCCAAAGCAGAAATGTTTCAATCGCTTTGTCGATAATAACGATATGCTGCGCCGTTTCTGGATGTTTTCTGACCGATAGTCTATCTACTTCTTCGATTACGTCGAAGTAGCCAAAGAACCCTTTGCAGTGCATCATCAACTTTTTGTCGTTGTCCACAATGCCAATTAGCCGGTAGTCATCAGCACGGGGCAATTTCATAGTACGGGCAACATCCGGGCAACCGGTTGTATGAATAGTCAGCAGTGGGTCAGGAAACAAAAACCGAATCAGTGCAGTGTCGGCATGGCATTCGGGCAAAAATAACGTGGGGCGGTCAGGCATTGGGTTCGTATCGACTAAGGTTATAAAAAAGGTCGATACCTAAATCCTGCGCTTCCTGCAATTCGTCGGCGGTGAGTTGCCGAACGTGCGTCTGATAATCCTGATAGTAGGTAATATACACAGCCAGTTCTGATTCATCCAGTTCGCTAATCAGCGTTTGCAGCAGATACGGGCTGTGCGTCGAGACAAAGAACTGATTTGTATCGCTGCTCACCATCCGATGCGCCATCGCTTTCACATAGGGCGGAAACGAATGCACTTCCGGCTCTTCGAAAACAATAACTGAGTTTTTATTGGATTCAATGGCAGTTATATAAAACATGTACCGCCGGAACGTATCGGCGATGGAGAAAAAAGGATATTGAATGACAAAAGGACCATTTTTCTTTTGAAGTACAAACTCTTGCTTTTCATCATATAACACAAATTCTAATTTCTGTTCAGCAAACAGCTTAGCAAATTCAGCCCATAATTCCTCATTCCTTCTAACTATTGCATAAAGATTATATCCGTTTGGAGGTGTCAGGTAATCTGGAAATATGTTGTTGAATCCCGTTAGATTTTTAAATTCATATTTTTTGGTAATTCTAAATAAATCATCAAATTTCCCTCTACTTTCAACATTATCCGGGGTTGCTCGATTTGACTGTCCGGATTCATCTATTCTACGCTTAGCATCTTTGTTCCCTACATGGTAATTAGCCACTCCTTTTTCTATTTTCCCATCTTCCAGTAGGGCACTAAGTGTAGGTAATGGGTAAATCGAAGCTCTTAATTTGTCAGTTACTACTTCTATCATGGTTCCCACATCATTGTCTCTGAACAAGTGTCGAATATCCCGATAACGAACTGCGTCTTTCAAGAGTTTGCCATTGTCGAAGCCCGCCCCCAACAACCCCAGCCCCTCCAGAATATTCGATTTGCCAACGTTGGGTTTGCCAATGAAGACGTTGACGCGCTTGCAATCTAGGTGCAGGTCTTTGATCGACTTGAAGTTTTTGATGTCAACCCAGTTCAGGAAATTATTCGGTTCGGGGGCGGTGTTGTCCATAGCGGTTCGGTGTTGCTCTGTTCGTAAACATAACGCCGTTCGGCTCTGAATTGCTAATTTTGTGGGAAAGTTGGAACACGTGGATGTACGGAGAATCACAAAAAAAGTCTCTTTTTCCCCTCAAAAACCTCTGTGAATCTCTATGTACCCTTCGCGTATCTCTGTGTCCCAGCTCTTTTTTTAACCCCACTCATGCTCGAAAATCCTCAGCGATATACCGTTACGGCGGCCCTGATCTACGCCAACGGCCCCATCCACATTGGTCACCTCGCCGGTTGTTACCTGCCCGCCGACATCTACGTGCGCTACCTCCGTTCGACCGGTAAGGATGTGGCCTTCATCAGCGGTACCGACGAACACGGCGTCCCGATTACCATCAAAGCCAAAAAAGAAGGGATAACTCCCCAGCAGGTAGTCGATAAATACTACGGGCAGATCAAACAGGCGTTCAGCGACTTCGGCATTTCATTCGATATCTACTCGCGCACGTCCAATCCGGTGCATCGCGAAACGTCGCAGGATTTCTTTACGAATCTGTACGAAAAAGGTGATTTTGATGAGGAAGTTACCGAACAGTATTTCGACGAAACAGCGGGGCAGTTTCTGGCCGACCGCTACATCGTGGGTACCTGCCCCGTTTGCGGCAACCCCAACGCCTACGGCGATCAGTGCGAACGCTGCGGCACGGCCCTCAGCCCTACCGAACTCATCGACCCGCACTCCACCCTCTCCGGGGCCAAACCCGTGATGCGCTCGACCAAAAACTGGTTTCTGCCGCTGGACCGGATGCAGCCAAAAATTCAGCAGTACGTCGACAGCCATCCGGAGTGGAAAACCAACGTGCTGGGACAGTGCCGGTCGTGGCTTCAGGAAGGGCTGAAACCCCGCGCCATGACCCGCGATCTGGACTGGGGCATTCCCGTACCCCTGCCCGATGCCGACGGTAAGGTGCTGTACGTCTGGTTCGACGCCCCCATCGGCTACATCTCGATGACCAAAGAATGGGCCGCTGAGCAGGGTCGCGACTGGGAGTTGTACTGGCGCGACGACAAAACCAAACTCGTGCATTTCATCGGGAAGGACAACATTGTGTTCCACTGCATCATTTTTCCGGCCATGCTGATGGCCGAAGGCAGCTTTATCACGGCAGACAATGTACCAGCCAACGAGTTTATGAACCTCGAAGGCGACAAAATCAGTACCTCACGCAACTGGGCCGTGTGGCTGCACGAGTACCTCGAAGAGATGCCCGGCAAGCAGGACGTGCTGCGTTATGTGCTGGCTGCCAACGCGCCAGAAACCAAAGACAGCGAGTTTACCTGGAAAGACTTCCAGACCCGCAACAATGCCGAGCTGGTGGGCATCTTCGGTAACTTCGTGAACCGGGCGGTGGTGCTGACCCAGAAGTTCTGCGACAACCGCGTACCCGTCCGGGGCGATTTGACGGACTATGACCGGCAGGTGCTGGATGAACTCGCCTTGTTTCCCGACCGGATTGCGCAGTCTATCGAAACGTACCGATTTCGTGAGGCTCTGGCGCACCTGATAGACCTGGCGCGACTGGGCAACAAATACCTGGCTGAAACCGAACCTTGGAAAGCCGTCAAAACCGATCAGGTACGCACCAACACGATTCTGAACATTGCGCTTCAAGTCTCGGCTAACCTCGCCATCGTATGTGAGCCGTTTTTACCGTTTACAGCCCAAAAACTCTGCGATCAGCTACGGATTACCGACCGGCTCGACTGGCAGAACGCGGGCCGCGCCGACCTGCTCGTGGCGGGCCACGAACTGGGCGAAAGCGCGCTGCTTTTCGCTAAAATCGAAGACGACGAAATAAACACCCAAATCCAGAAACTGCTGAACGCCAAACGAATGAATGAGTTGGAAACTAAAACCGTACCGCCCCTGCGCGACGAAATCACCTACGACGATTTTGCCAAAATGGACATGCGCATCGGTACCATCACCGAAGCCGAGCGCGTCCCAAAAAGCGATAAACTCCTGAAACTCCGGGTAGATGATGGCCTGGGCGGGCGGCAGATTCTGAGTGGCATTGCCAAACACTTCGCCCCCGAAGAATTGATCGGGAAGCAGGTTACGTTCCTGGCCAACCTCGCCCCCCGCAAGATGATGGGCCACGAATCGCAGGGAATGATCCTGATGGCCGAAGACCGTAACGGCAAACTGGCCCTGCTCCAGCCCGGCGACGGCGTCTGGAACGGCGGTACGGTGAGTTAAGATTTGATTCTACCGGTATACCATATTTGCTTTTGCCGCCCTTTTTTGATTAGTGAGTCAGTAATGCGGAACGTCAGGCTCGGAAACAGGTTGCCAATCTTGCCAAGCCAGCCCCGGCTCGCCGGAATCATCACCTCTACCCGGTTTAGTTTCAGCGCATCGTGCAGCACGGCCCGCGTTACGTCGTCGACCGTGAGGGTGCGCGAACCGGAAAATGACAACGCGGCTTCGGGCCGGTCAATCTGCTGAGTCAGCATGTTGGTATCGACCAGGTCCGGGCAGATAACCGACACCCGAACGCCCTGATGCCTCAACTCGCCAGCTGCTGCCAGCGTGAAGGCCCGGACCGCAAACTTACTGGCCGAGTACAGACTCATACCCACCACCGGCGACAGCCCCGCCAGCGACGCTATGTTAATAAGATGTCCGCTACCCTGCCGTACCATTTGTGCAATCAATAGCCGCGAACCGAGCAACACCCCCTTCACGTTAATATCGAAGACAATGTCGATGTCGTCCGGGTCGAAATCGGTAACGTAGCCCGTGCGCAATACGCCGGCTACGTTCAGTCCGATGTCAATACGTCCCCAGCGGTTGAGGGCCTGGTCAATTATCCGTTGCCAGCTGGATTGATCGCGTACATCCAGCCGGGCCACAAGTATTCGTTCGGTATCCCAGGTTGCGGTCAGTGCGTGAAGACCCGCTTCGTCAATGTCGGTAACGATTACGGCGTCGCCCCGTTGGTAAAAGGTCGTGGCCAGGTGGCGGCCAATACCGTTGGCGCATCCGGTGATAAAAACAACGTTCATTTGCGTACAGGGTAACCAGAAAATCAATAATACCCCATTTAGTTGACTATTTTTAGGGCCAATCCAAACTTATATGATGAACGTTATTGCCAAAGCTACCGAATGGTTAAGCGGTGCGGCCCTGCTTGCTCTCTGCCTTTACCTACGTCCGGTTTCGATCTTCGACGGAAAAACGTTTGCGGGTTGGCAGGGCGACACGGTGCAGACGTGGCGCATCGAGAACGGCGCGCTGGTGGGCGGCTCAACCGGGCAGATGGTGCCACACAACGAGTTTCTGACCACCACCAAAGCCTACGGCAATTTTGATTTGCAACTCCAGTTCAAACTCGTCGGAACGGGATTTGTCAACGCGGGGGTGCAGTTCAGGAGTCAGCGGACAACGAAGCCGGCTTACGAAATGGCCGGTTATCAGGCCGACCTCGGCAAAGGCTACTGGGCGAGTTTGTACGATGAATCGCGCCGAAATAAAGTGCTGGTACTGGCCGATTCGGTGCTGATCGCAAAAACACTTAAACCCGACGACTGGAACGACTACCGGATTCGCTGCGAGGGCCGCCGGATTCAGCTTTACCTCAACGGCAAACAGACCGTCGATTATACCGAACCCGACCCAGCCATTCCGCAAACGGGTCTAATTGGACTGCAAATCCACGGGGGCGGTAAGGCCGAAGCATCCTACCGAAATATCGACCTGACCGAACTTCCCTAATTTTAGCCGTATGAGTCCATCAGTTTGTATCATCGGCGCGGGCGCGTCGGGTATTGCGGTTGCTAAAACGCTGCACCAACATGGCATTGCGTTCGACTGTTTTGAACGGGGGTCGGGCATTGGCGGCAACTGGCGATACGGTAATGATAATGGTATGTCGTCGGCCTATCGCTCGCTGCACATCAATACCAACCGCATGGTGATGGCGTACAGCGACTACCCCATGCCCCAGGATTATCCGATGTTTCCGCATCATAGTCAGATCATCCGGTACTTCGACAGTTACGTCGATCATTTTGGCTTTCGCGATAAAATCACGTTTCAGACCGAAGTGACGGATATTCGCCGGGAAGACGATGGCAACGGCGGGCAAACCTACCGCGTCAAAATCTGCGCGGTCAATACGGGCAAAACCGACGAACGTACCTATACGCACCTGATCGTTGCCAACGGACACCACTGGAATCCACGCATGCCCAACCCACCGTTTCCCGGCACCTTTGCAGGCGAGACCCTGCATTCGCATGACTACAGGGAACCGGAGCAGATCAGGGGCAAGCGGTTGCTGGTAGTAGGCATGGGGAACTCGGCGGTCGATATTTCCTGCGAAGCCGCCCGACAGCATGCGGGTGCCGTCACGATATCATCACGTAGTGGAGCCTACATTCTGCCCAACTGGCTCATGGGTATGCCATTCGATTCGCTGGCGAGTCCGCTCACGGCCCGGTTGCCCATGTCCCTGCAACGGCTGTTGCTAAAGGTATCGCTACGGCTGGCGCATGGCAATCAGGAGAACTACGGCGTGCCGCGCCCCAACCGACCGCTGCTGATGGAACACCCCACCATTTCGCAGGATTTGCTGAACATGGCCGGGCGTGGACTGATTCACTTCAAACCTAATATCGATCATTTCGAGGGCCACGATGTCTTCTTTACCGATGGTACCCATGACCGTTTCGACATGATTGTGTATGCTACCGGCTACAAAGTCACGTTTCCGTTCTTCAAAGAGGGTTTTTTCAACGTCGAACAGACGAATGATTTGCAGTTGTACCGGCGCGTTGTGCATCCCGATTTTACCGGTCTGTACTTTGTAGGATTGGTACAGCCACTGGGTGCCATCATGCCGCTGGCCGAAACACAGTCCATCTGGCTGGCTAAACTCATCAAAGAACAGGTACGTTTACCAGACCGCACTACCATGCTACGGTCTATCGAAGCCGAAACAGCCAAAGTCCAGCGACGTTATCAGCAATCGGCACGCCACACGCTACAGGTCGACTTTCATCCGTACAAACAAAGTATCGAACGGGAGATGAAAATCATGCGGACGTAAGAACGCCTGGAAGAGAATGGCGGCTACGTCCCAAATACTGGAGAAATCAAACAGAAAAACCGGCTACAGGCCGGTTCAGCAGGGAATTTGAAATAAGGAAAGTACAGCGCACAAAAAAGCCAAGCGAGACACTCCCCTGGCTTTCTGATTTACTCAACGTTATGAAAAACTTTTCTTTTCGACACAATTATAGAACAAAAATAAGGAAAACTGATTGTTTAACCTAAAAAAATCTAACCGCATAGATAAATCTTTACAGATCAGCTACTTAACAAGTACTCAGCTTATCATCAGGATGATAAGCTGAGTACAATTACTCACAAAATCACCCCATCTCGTATCGTTACAGTCCGATCGGCGAGGGCTGCCAGGGCTTCATTGTGGGTTACAATGATGAATGTCTGCCCAAATTCATCGCGAAGCCGGAAGAACAGCTGATGGAGTTCTTCGGCGTTGCGCGAATCGAGGTTACCGCTCGGTTCATCGGCAAAAACAATGGCGGGTTCGTTGATCAGGGCCCGCGCCACCGCCACACGCTGCTGCTCACCCCCCGACAACTGCGACGGGAAATGGCTTTGCCGCTCCGATAGCCGTAACGTATCAAGTAACGACGCGGCCCTCTCACGTACAGTACGTTCAGGCTTGCCAGCAATGAAACCGGGCAAACAAACGTTTTCGATGGCTGTAAACTCCGGTAGTAGATTGTTGAACTGGAATACAAAGCCAATCTGCTCATTGCGAAACCTGGCCAGTTCCCGGTCATTGAGAGCAAAAACGCTCTGACTGGCAATACGCAGCGTGCCGGTATCAGGCCGGTCGAGCGTACCCAAAATTTGCAGCAACGTGGTTTTACCCGCCCCGGACGCGCCCACGATAGACACCACCTCACCCGGCTCGATGCTTAGATTGATGCCTTTCAGAACGCGCAATTCACCGTAATTTCGGCGGAGGTCAGTGGCTTGTAGTAACATTATTCTGAGTTATGAATTATGGGTTACAAGTTATGAGTTACGAGTCCGCGTCAGCATAATTCATAATTCATAACTCATAACTCATAATTCCCTTTAGTATCTTGCCGTCAAAACTACGATTTTAAACGCTTTCGTGCCGATTGTATGAATATTCACGAATATCAGGGTAAGGAAATTCTCAAGAAATACGGCGTCCCTATTCAGGAAGGGATCGTGGCCGAATCACCCGATAAGGCCGTTGAAGCTGCCAAAAAAATCATGGCACAAACCGGCTCCAAATACGTAGTGATCAAGTCGCAGATTCACGCCGGTGGTCGTGGCAAAGGCAAAATTGTGGGTTCCGAGCAGCGGGGCGTGGCCGTGGCCAAGTCTGTTGAGCAGGTACGCGAAATTGCCGAAAACCTGATCGGTAATGTACTCGTAACGCATCAGACCGGGCCCGAAGGCAAGAAGGTAAACAAGATTCTGATAGCTCAGGACGTGTTTTACCCCGGCGAATCGGAGCCAAAAGAAATGTATCTCGGTATTCTGCTCGACCGTAATAAATCCTGCAACGTCATTATGGCGAGTACGGAAGGCGGTATGGATATTGAAGAGGTGGCCGAACACACGCCCGAAAAAATTGTGAAGGAGTGGATCGATCCCGCCGTTGGATTGCAGCCATTTCAGGCCCGTAAGATAGCCTTCGGTCTCGGTCTGACGGGCGGTGCGTTCAAAGAGATGGTAAAATTCGTCACCTCGCTCTATAATGCATACATCGGGAGCGATGCGTCGATGTTCGAGATCAATCCGGTCCTGAAAACGTCGGACGATAAAATCATAGCCGTTGATGCCAAAGTAAACATTGACGACAACGCTCTGTATCGCCACCCTGATCTGGCCAACCTGCGCGACGTTTCGGAAGAGGACCCACTCGAAGTCGAAGCCTCGGCCAACGACCTCAACTACGTGAAACTCGATGGTAACGTAGGGTGTATGGTCAACGGCGCAGGTCTGGCCATGGCCACGATGGACATCATCAAACTGTCGGGTGGCGAACCGGCCAACTTCCTCGACGTAGGGGGCGGTGCCAACGCTAAAACCGTAGAAGCCGGGTTCCGCATTATTCTGAAAGACCCAAATGTAAAAGCCATCCTGATCAACATTTTCGGCGGTATTGTTCGCTGCGACCGGGTAGCAACGGGCGTGGTAGAAGCCTACAAAGCCATCGGCGATATTCCGGTGCCAATCATCGTGCGCTTACAGGGTACCAACGCCGAAGAAGGGGCGCGTATCATCGACGAGTCGGGCCTGAAAGTACAGTCGGCAGTGCTGCT
>JACMPG010000192.1 GCA_014377625.1 Spirosoma sp. | reverse complement strand
CCTGATTCAGATGGGCCGTTCAAACAGTTTTCAGGCGAAAAGGCCGGAGATAAACCAGTTTTCTGGCTATTCAATTAACAATTTGGATTGACACACGTTTGCGTTGAAGGAGAAATCCTTTTTATGATTTAACACAAACCTCAAATTACAATGCAAGCTAAACAAACCAAAATCAGCTTTAGGCTGTCCGTTCCTGTACTTGCCGTTCTGTCGGTGCTGTCCGTTGCTTTTTACAGTTGCAAGAACGAAGACAATCCCGCAACCCAAAATCAGGGGAAGACAATCACGGACGTTATTGTAACCAACAACACTGATTTTACGCTTGTTGAAGCCGCTGTAATAAGGGCCGGTCTGGCCGGTACGCTGGCCGGAACGGGCCCCTTTACTCTTTTCGCTCCAACCGATGCCGCATTTAAGGCGGCTGGTTATGCGGATGCTGCCGCCATCAATGCTGTTCCTGCCGCTACGCTCAGCAACATCCTGCTTTACCACGTCATTAGCGGTTCCGCCCTGACGGGCTCGTCTATCCAGACGGGACAATATGCACAGCAAACGGCTGGCACGGGCAAAGAGCCGTTGTTTGTTAACAAAACAGGCACGGCAGTATCGGTCAATGGCGCACGGGTAACGACTGCGGATATAAGCGCCACGAACGGCGTTGTTCATGCCATTGACAAGCTACTGATGCCACCGACCGGTACTGTACTGGCTGTTGCACAAGCCGATACCAGTCTGTCGTACCTGACGGCTGCTGCCGTACGGGGTGGAACGGCGGTTACGTCGGCACTGAGTGGATCAAACCAACTTACGGTATTTGCACCCACCAACGCGGCTTTCCGGACGGCTGGCTTTCCAACCATAGCGTCTATCAACGCAGCTCCGGTAGCCACGCTTACGACTGTGCTGACGAATCATGTAATACCCTCGGTTCGGGCTTTCTCGCCTACGCTTGTTAGCGGCCCCGTTACCACGTTTGGTGGTGGAAGCGTTACCGTAACGGTAGGAAGCAACAACGCAGTCACTCTGCTGAGCAAAGGTAATGGCACCAACGCAGCCACCGTTACGACCGCCGACATCAACGCGACCAACGGCGTAATTCACAAAATTAACCGGGTGCTGCTGCCGTAGGTATCAGACCGGGAAATCGAATCAAAACCCGGTGGGGGTGGTTGTGTTTATGGCACAACAGCCCCCATTTTTATTGGCTGAAGCGCCCGATTCGGGTAGGGTTTTTCCCTGCACAATCCGACCTTTGGCGATACATCTGCGACCACCACCCAAATGGCTAAACCAACCAAGAAACTGTTTTTGTTAGACGCGCTCGCCCTGATTTACCGCGCTCATTTTGCCTTTAGCAAAAACCCCCGCATCTCGTCGCGGGGTGTCAATACCTCGGCTGTTTTCGGGTTTATGAACGCTATGATCGAGGTGCTGACCAAAGAAAAACCCACCCACATCGGCGTTGCCTTCGACTCGTCCAAAAAGACGTTCCGGCACGAGCAATTTCCCATGTATAAGGCCAATCGTCAGAAACAGCCCGAAGACATTAGTGTAGCCACGCCCTACATCAAGCAACTGATTGAGGCCATGCGCATTCCGATGCTGATTATGGATGGCTACGAGGCTGACGATATTATTGGGACCATCGCCAAAAAAGCCGCCCTTGCCGATTTTGAGGTCTATATGATGACGCCCGATAAAGACTACGGGCAGTTGGTGGAAGAACACATCCACATCTACAAACCCGCGTTTATGGGTAAACCCGCCGAAAAACTGGGCGTGGCCGAGATCCTGGACCGCTGGCAAATCGAGCGCATCGAACAGGTAACGGATATGCTGGGCCTGATGGGCGACTCGGTCGATAACATTCCCGGCATTCCGGGGATCGGCGAAAAAACCGCGCAGAAACTCATTGCTGATTACGGCAGCGTCGAAAACCTGATTGCAAACGCCGATCAACTCAAGGGGAAACTTCGGGAAAACGTCATCAACTTCGGGCAGCAGGGCATGCTCTCGAAAGACTTGGCCACCATTCATTTGGATGTACCCGTTGCTTTTGACGAAAACCACCTGCGCCACACCGAATACGACAAACCCCGGCTGGCCGCGCTGCTCGACGAACTGGAATTCCGACAGATAAAAACGCGGTTATTGGGCGGCATTTATGATGAAAAACCCCTGCCCGCTGCCTTCCAAAACAACCCGGCTCCGTCAAAACCGACGAGTGGCCAGATGAGCCTGTTCGACGCTGCCGACGCAAAAGCACCGGCGTTTCTGCCGTTCTCCAACATGGGACGGTCCGGCGTTCCGGCGGTGAATCCGACGGGTGCCGACGACCTGCCATTCAATTTCGACTCGACGGACTCGCCCGTCGTGGATTTGCCTGTTGCCCCGGCTGAACCAGCAACAAAGCCGACCAGAAAACGCACAAAAACTGCCGTACCTGTCGCGTCGGGTGCTTCGTCAACACCAGACCACGTAACGGATACGATTACGACAGACGATGCGGTTGGAAACGAAGTGGCCGAGACCGGCGCGGATTCTCCCACCTATCTGGACGTATACCCGGATTACGAAATTGACGAAGTCCATGCGGGAGGCCGCCCCCCCGAACGCCGGAAGACGATTCTATCCGTAAAGCATGATTACCGGCTCGTGGATACGCCCGAACTGCGGGCCAGCCTGGTGCATTACCTGACCCAGCAAAATAGTCTCTGTTTCGACTCCGAGACTACCGCCCTCGATCCCGTTGAGGCCGACCTGGTCGGGCTGTCATTTGCGTACCGCCCCGGCGAAGCATTTTACGTACCCGTTCCTGCCGAGCGCGACGAAGCGCAGGCTATTGTGGATCAGTTCAGGCCGGTATTCGAGAATCCGGCTATCGAGAAAATTGGGCAGAATCTGAAGTACGATTTGCTGATGCTCAAGAAATACGGCGTTGAAGTGCAGGGTAAGCTGTTCGATACCATGATTGCCCATTACCTGATTGAGCCGGAAATGCGCCATAACATGGATATGATGGCCATGACCTACCTCAACTATAGCCCGGTCGAGATCGAAAGCCTGATCGGTAAAAAAGGGAAAGGCCAGCTCACCATGCGCGATGTAGACGTAGAAAAGGTGGTGGAGTACGCGGGCGAAGATGCCGACATTACGCTGCAACTGCGCAACGCTTTTGTGCCGCAACTCGAAAAAGATAGCCTGCATAAACTCTTCGATCAGGTGGAGATGCCACTCGTGCAGGTCCTGACCGACCTCGAACTGGAAGGCATCACGCTGGACACCAACGCCCTGTCTGAACTATCGGCCACGCTGGAAACGGACATGTTGCAGGTGCAGCAGGAAATCTTTGAGATTGCGGGGCAGGAATTCAACGTTGGTTCGCCGAAGCAACTGGGCGAAATTTTGTTCGATAAACTCAAGCTCGACAAGAACGCCAAAAAGACCCGTACCGGCCAGTATGCCACCGGCGAAGAAATCCTGTCGAAACTCGAAGAAGAACACGAGATTGCCCGTAAAGTGCTGGAATACCGCGAGTTGATAAAGCTCAAAAATACGTATGTCGACGCGCTGCCACTGCTCATCAGTAAACGCACGGGACGGGTACATACGTCGTTCAATCAGGCTGTTACCAGCACCGGGCGGCTGTCGTCGGCCAACCCGAACCTGCAAAATATCCCGATTCGTACCCCGCGCGGGCAGGAAATTCGTAAAGCGTTTGTGCCACGCGGGCCGGAGTTCCTGATTATGTCGGCAGACTATTCGCAGATCGAACTCCGCATCATGGCCGCCTTTAGTAACGATCAAACCATGCTCGACGCCTTTAATAACGATGTCGACATTCACACCCAAACGGCCAGCAAAGTTTTCCACGTGGGCCTTGACGAGGTGACGTCTGACATGCGCCGGAAGGCCAAAACTATCAATTTTGGCATTATCTACGGTATCTCATCGTTCGGTCTGTCGCAGCGGCTCAGGATTCCGCGTAAGGAAGCCGGGCAGATCATCGAAGAGTATTTCGCGGGCTTCCCGGCGGTGCGGGCCTATATTGACGAGTGCGTTGAAAAGGCGCGGGGCTTTGGTTATGCTGAAACCATTCTGGGCCGTCGCCGGTACCTGCGCGATATTAACTCGCGCAACGTAACGGACCGGATGTTTGCCGAACGTAACGCCGTGAACGCACCCATTCAGGGCAGTGCCGCCGACATGCTCAAGATTGCCATGATCCAGATTCACGATTTTATGCAGCGCGAACGGCTCCGCTCCAAAATGATCCTGACCGTACACGACGAACTCGTTTTCGACGCCCACCGCGACGAACTCGATTACCTGCGTGAGAACGTAGATCGGATCATGAAGAACGCCATCCCGATGGGCGTAAAGATGGATACCGGCATCGGCGTGGGCGAAAACTGGTTAGTGGCGCACTGAGGTAATGTTTGTTTCCAGTCACTGTATATTCTGTACAGTGACTGGAAACAAAAAACACACAACAATATGGCCGAACGATACGCGAATCAACTTTCTTACGGAGCCAACAACCTGGTTGTTGCCCTATCCGCTACAGAAGTAGCCAAGATATTTAGGGGAGACACCCGCTCCGATATTGGCTCAGAAGCGGAGAAGCTGAAAGTCGCCAACAGAGTAAACGATCTGCTGGCGCGATTTGTCCGGCTCGATTACGACGATAAACACGAGTGGGATATGCTCATTATGGAGCGGCTTTATCCACTCGATTTCCGAAGTCTGGAAGTAGAAAAACGGGAACTATTGCTCGACGTTTTCACCGATGAGTTACGTCAGCTACACCGCGACATTCAACGCCCGTCTGGTCAGCCGGGCGAACGGTATGACAATGTTTTTCTGACTGATGGTGGCCTTCGCCTTATTGATGTGGGCATATCGGCTCTTAGGGCGCAGGTTGGCGATAAACTCTTTAGCAAGTATGTTGAGATTGAAGAACGGGAACGGGCTGAATTCAGCAACTATTTTCTGAGCCGATGAACCGATAGTAAGTCAAACAATATCACTTTCCGATACAGAACTTACTGAAAATCGAGGCCAGAATATCGTCGGTGACAATCTGGCCGGTCAGTTCGCCGAGGTGTTGCAGGGCCACACGCAGGTCCATCGCCAACCAGTCGGGTGTAACGCCGGTGTCGAGGCCGGTCAGGGCGCGGGCAATAGCGTCATCAGTGGCGGTGAGATGGTCGTAATGGCGGGCGTTGGTCACGACGGCACTGCCCGTTTGCACGGCCCCGTCGGTGCGGACACGGTCCGAAAGGGCGGCTGTTAACTCTGCCAGGTGCGTTTGCCGGGCCGCTGAAATCCATAGAATTGGCTCGTTCACAACGGTTTCCAGTACCTGCCGCCGTTGGTTGTCTATCGCATCCAGTTTGTTGCCCACCAGCAAATACGGTTTGCCTGACTCGCGCACCTCGGTAACGGCCTCCCGTAACTCCTCCGGCGAAATATTCAGGCCATCGAAAAGATAGACGATCAGCGCGGCATCGCGCATTTTCTGCTGGGTTCGTTCAATGCCGATGGCTTCGATGGTGTCGGTAGCCTGCCGCAGCCCGGCGGTGTCGATGAGCCGAAACCGGATACCGTCAATGAACAGTTCGTCCTCGATTACGTCGCGCGTGGTGCCGGGAATGTCGGAGACAATAGCGCGTTCGTCGTTGAGCAGGGCGTTGAGCAGCGTCGATTTGCCCGCGTTGGGTTTGCCCACAATGACCGTGGCCACGCCGTTTTTGATGGCGTTGCCGGTCCTGAAGGAGTCAATGAGGGGTTGCAGTACCTGCCGGATGTTGAGCATAAGCTGGCGGAGCTGATCGCGGTGGGCAAACTCCACGTCTTCTTCGCCAAAATCCAGTTCAAGTTCTACCAGGGCTACAAAGTCAATCAGTTGCTGGCGCAGGGTCAGGAGTTGTTTCGAGAATCCCCCGCGTAGCTGACTGAGGGCGGCCCGGTGGCTGGCGTCGGAGTCGGACGCAATCAGATCGGCCACGGCTTCGGCCTGCACCAGATCGAACTGCCCGTTCAAAAACGCCCGCTGCGTAAACTCGCCGGGTTTGGCCAGTCGAATGCCTGCCGCCGTAAGCCGACGCAGAATCTGCTGGATAATAAACTCTGAACCATGGCACGAAATCTCGACCACATCTTCTTTAGTAAACGACTTTGGGGCGCGGAATACCGTAACCAATACTTCGTCAATGATGGCGTCGTCCTGAGAACGTAACGTACCAAAGTGAGCCGTATGGCTATGCTGTTGCGTCAGGTCTTTACCCCGAAAAATCTGGTTGGTCAGGTCAATAGCACCCTCACCCGACACCCGGATAACGGCAATGGCACCTATACCCGGTGCGGTGGCAAGGGCAGCAATCGGTTCTAACTGAAGTAGTGTCATGAATGAGGTGAGACTATTCTTTTTCTCTGTATTAAAAAAAAGTCTCAGATAGTGGGTGCGGCAGGGATTAATCGCTGAAAAATAGAAAGTCGGGTAACGGTACTGGCCAGCCGCTGCTCGACCGGTACGTTGGGCAGATTCAGCGCGTCGGCATATTCATTGCCCAGAAAGAAACGCATCTGCCCGGCAGCGAGGTTTCTGACGCTCTCCGGCGATCCTGATGAACCGCCCGCTACGTTGGCAATGGCGTTGAGCAGTGACTTTACCAGCCCCGCACCCGCTTCCGACGCCCGAAACTGCCGTTTGCTGATGGCGCGGTCCAGGTGGTAGGCTTCGCGGAGGTTGTGGGCAATCAGATCATCAGTAACGCCGTTGAGCCAGCTCACTACGTTGATGTGATGCAGATAATCTTCCTCTTCGCGCTCGGTCCTGCTGACGCCGAGTTTTCGCAGCCCACGCAGGACAATGTAGGAGAATGACAGGTTGGTGCCAGCCATGTCTTCCTGATTGACGGGCATACCCCATGCCATATTCCACCGCCCCGACTGCAACCCAAACCACCGTGCCCCGGCGTGGATGAGCCGGATTTTGAGGGTGTATAGAATGGCTTTGGGCGAGGTGTCAATCCAGTTCTTTACGTCGTTCACGGCGAAGACCCACTCGCCGGTTTCCTGAAGTCGGCGGGCGGTATCGTTTTTTATGCGTTCGGTGAGCCAAAGCAGTTGTACACCGTCGGCACCGAGATACGTATAGGGGAGAGCGTACGTGCCAAGAGAAATGCCGATCAGACCAGCGTGTTTTTTGAAAAACGCCATGCCACGCTTCATGCGGTCAGGGTCGGCCCAGTCGGGTAGGCGGGCGTAATTGGCAAAAAACTGCTGAATGGGTTCGGGTTGTTGAGCCGTGCTGAAATTGCTGGTATCGGCCAGCCACTGCATGAGCTTGCCGATACCTTCGCGTCCGGCGGTGTCGGCAACGGTGGCTATGGCTGCATCGGCGGGTAGGTCGCCCTGTTGTCGGTAGCGGGAGAGGAGTTCGTCGGGAAAAGAGCGGGTAGGTTTTACGCGGGTCAGCATAGGAGCGGATGTCTACACGGGTAACGTCGCGTAGAAACGATTGGTTTAGAGCCGGATTTGCAGCCCGTCGTAGCCCAGACGAATGCCGGGCGGCAACTCTTTTTCGACCTCATTATGCAGCCCAAGTTTATGGCTGATATGGGTAAAATACGTCTGTTCGGCCCCAATGCGCTGCGCCAGGGCAATGGCCTGATCGAGCGTGAAATGCGAAATGTGTGCGTCGCGTTGCAGGGCATCCAGCACCAGTAATTTCGTACCCGTCACTTTTTCCAACTCCGGTTCGGCAATGGCGTTGAGGTCAGTGAGGTAGGTAAAATCACCAATGCGATATCCGTACACGGGTAATGTATGGTGCATCACTTCAATGGGTATCACCGGAATGCCCCGCACCGTAAACGGGGTATTTGTAATCTCATGAAGCCGAATGCGGGGCGTGCCGGGATACTTTTTTTCAGCGAATACGTAGGAAAACTCGCGCTGCAACTGCGCCAGCACCGTAGGCCGTCCAAAGACCGGCATGTCCTGCCCCGACCGAAAATTATAGGCCCGTACCTCGTCAAGACCCGCTGTATGATCTTTGTGTTCGTGGGTGAACAGCACGGCGTCGAGCTGTAGCAGATTAAGCCGGAGCACCTGCTGCCGGAAATCCGGCCCGGTGTCAACAATAAAACTCAGGTCATCAACTGCAACATGTACCGATGACCTGAGTCGCTTATCCCGGAAGTCAACGGAATGACATACTTCGCACCCGCAGCCAATCAAAGGCACGCCTGAAGAGGTCCCGGTTCCGAGGAGGGTAATGAGCATAATTAGTGGATGAGTGAATGAGTGAATGAATGTTGCTTACGCAAGCATTTACAAAGCCGGAGGTTATTCACTCCGCTTCGGCGTACCGATTCGCTCATTCACCAATTCACTCATTATTTATCCGTGAGTTGATTGACAACTTCAACCAGGCGGTCGAAGTTGAGGGGCTTAACGAGTACGTCGTTGAAGCCCGCCGTTTTGAATTCTTCTTCAGTATAGTTTTTGGCGTTGCCTGTGATGGCTACGATGGGTACCTCGGCTTTGGCAGAGTCGCTCAGCGCGCGTACCCGCCGAACGCACTCCATGCCGTCCATGACAGGCATGTTGATATCGAGCAGCAGAATGCTAAAGTCTTCTTTTTCTAAGATTTGCAACACCTGCTCGCCATTTTTGACGGCAGTGATGTCATAGTTCTGGAACTCAAGAATTTTGCGGGCCAGATTCTGAATAACGGAGCTATCTTCGGCAATCAGGACGCGTTTGGAAGCAGACATAAGGCTTTGGAGATCGGTTTCTGTTTAAGTGGTGAAATTAAAGCGTTAAATCGGCAAACCCAAAACGGAGGCCGCCTGTAGGCTGTTCTTTCCGAACGTTAGTGTTTGACGAAAAGGGTTGCAGGGCCGTTCAGAAGGAATTCATAAAAAAGTAATCTCCCTTTGTTCGAAAGTATTACTTTTTTGACTAAGTTTATCGTGCTGTCCTATTAAGTCAATTGAGTTAATTACTCTCCGTACTCTGCTTGTTGTCAGTTAGTTATTGCTGATGGCATGGATGGGCTTGCCTTGCCTGATTTTAGCTGGTCCTCGCTGCACTTTTTAGCTGAATCTTCCTCTTTCTCTAACTCACTCATCATGAAACTCACCGGTCCCGAAGGTATATTTGAACTGAACGTCCTCGACTACGAATGCACTGATTCACCCTATTTTATGGATAGAAACTGGCTCATTGTCAGTCTCAAAACGCACTATCAAAATAAAGACTGCACCCGTACTGCACCCGTCCTCTCGACTTGGGAACTGGAACTGCTGCTCAACTGGATGCGCTCCGTAGCCGACGAACACGAACTGTCACCTAAATTGACGTTCGTAGAACCGGCCCTGGCCTTCAGTACCACCTCGACCGGCCACGGTGATTACCGGTTACGTGTCAAGCTCGGGGCCAATGCCCGTCCCGCCTGGCAGACGGGTTCTGCCCCGTTCTACCTGCCCGTTACGCCCGATAAACGCGAGTTGCAGCGGGCCATTCAGGACCT
>JACMPG010000191.1 GCA_014377625.1 Spirosoma sp. | reverse complement strand
TTTGGACATTTTGTAGGTCGAAAATAATTGATTCAAGTTATCCTACCTGTCCAGGTTTTGGGGAGCATTATATCCTCCATCGCTATCGCCTTGCGGCAGGCGGCTAATTCGATTGGCAATCAAGCCAATCATGAGTTGAGTCCCTTTTTCAAACGCATTGCTTATAAGAAAGGGCGAGTGGCGGCTATCACGGCCACAGCTCGCAAGCTGGCGGTGATTATTTGGAACATGCTGACCAAAGAGGAGCCTTACAAAAAAGCTCAGGTCATAGATAAGGCCAAAAAAACAAAGGCAGCCGGTTTACGGCAAGTGCAACGACGTTTAGTGGCCTTAGACTTAAGCCAGGATGAGTTGATCAGATTGTTTGCAAAAACTTCTTTATCAGTGGGATAGCCACTAGTTGTATAGAAATAGTATGGCTCGTTTTTTTTTGTTTTCGGTATAGTTGACAAAACACGATCCGTTATGACCGTCGACCCTGTTTTCTGGCTGAAGTTGTTCAAAAGACCCTGGCTTCTACTCTATCGACGACTTCGTAAAGAAACAGGCGCACGCTATTTTTTGAGATGATAGCCGACTAACCCCTTTTGAGTACACCTGATCTTTAACAAAAACACGTCATGAAGAAATTACTTTTACTACTGCTGCTGGCACCGGATATATGGGCGCAATCGCCCAGCCCCGATGGACGTAACGAGTTCACTATCGACAATTTCCGTACTGAAAGCGGTGTCACGCTACCCCGTGCCCGCGTAGTATATGGCATCTATGGACGCCTGAACGCAGCCCGCGACAATGCCATTCTTTTACCGTCGCACTACATGGCCAACTACCACGGCTACGAGTGGCTGATTGGGCCGGGCAAAGCCCTCGACACAGCTAAATATTGTCTGGTAGCCACTGAACTTTTCGGCAATGGCCGTTCATCGTCGCCCAGCAACACGCCGGAACCGTATCATGGCCCGCGGTTTCCGGTCATGACCATTCGCGACAATGTGCGGGCCGTTCATCAGTTACTGACCAACCAATTGAAGATTACGCACCTGCGGGCTATCATCGGGTTTTCTATGGGTGCGCAACAGGCGTTCCAATGGGCGGTGAGCCATCCGCAGTTTGCCGATCAGATTGTGGCCACATCCGGCACGGCTAAGACCTACCCGCATGGCGTTGTGCGGCTGGAAGGGCAAATTGCCGCCCTCACTGCCGATGCCGCGTTTATGGACGGTAATTATGCATCTGCGGCTCCGCCAACCAAAGGGCTTCAGGCGTTTGCTGTAGTCTGGACGGGCTGGCTCTACTCGCAGGAATGGTGGCGCAAAGAATTATGGCGCAACCGGGCCAAACCCGGCACTACCTTCGAGCAGATACTGACCAACTACCGAACCCATTTCATCGACGGGGCCGACGCCAATGATCTGATTCTGCAAATGCGTACCTGGGAACGCCATGACGTTGGCACCACGCCGGGCTTCGACGGCAACGTTGAACAAGCCCTGCGCTCCGTTCGGGTACCGTTGCTGTACATGCCTTCCGAAACTGATTTATACTTCCCGCTGGGCGATGCAAAGTATGAGGCAACCTTTATCCCCGGCGTGTCGCTGATGCCCATTCCATCGTTGTGGGGCCATACGGCCGGTGCCGCCAGTAACCCCGCCGATGCTGCATTTCTGAATGAAAACATCAGTAAATTTCTGTTCGGGACAGGGAGTCAGTCGAACCGGAAGTAGGGCTACAATGCGCCACTTCTGCCCTGGAGGCCACCGGTATGGATGGCCACGACGGTTGCGCCTTTTGGAAAATAGCCCCGCCGGGCCAGATCTTGAACTCCATACAGCATTTTTCCTGTATAAACCTGCTCCAGTAAGATGCCCGTTCGCTGCTCAAAATCCCGGATAAAATCGAGTAGTTGGGAGGTTGTTTTGGCGTAGCCGCCGAAATGATAATCGGTCAGTAACTGAACATTTCCGCTCGGTTCCACATCAAAGGGCAACTGAAAATCAGCTACGTTCAGCGATAAAAACCCCAGTACCGCTGTGGTTTCCGGTGCCGACTGGACCAGCCCCGCCAGCGTACCACCCGTTCCTACGGCGCAGCAAACATAGCTGGGCGCGTGGCCCAACTGCAACCTGATTTCGGGCAGAATTTCGGCGGTGCCACACACGGCGAGGTCGTTGGTGCCGCCTTCGGGAATGACGTAACACGGGTCAAAGCGGGTCTGTAGTTCGCAAAGAAAGTCAGGATCGTCTTTGCGCCGGTACGTTTCCCGATCAATAAAGTGAAGCTGCATCCCGGCAGTTTCACAGAACGATAAGGTTTTGTTCCGTGGCTGGCTGGCCAGTTCGTTACCCCGCACCAGGCCAACGGTCCGAAACCCGAACGCCCGGCCAGCCGCAGCCGTGGCGTAGAGATGATTAGAATAAGCCCCGCCAAAGGTCAGCAGCGTGGCGAAACCCTGCACCTGGGCCGCCAGCAAATTGTATTTGAGTTTGCGCCACTTATTGCCCGACACCAGCGGATGCAGTAAATCGTCTCGCTTGAGCCACAGCTGTAGCGGCACCGCCGGCCCAAACGGATTAGTCAGCAATTGCAGCGGTGAGTGGCTGCCGAAAGCGTTGATTTGCTGGCTTATATCGGTCATCATCGTATCTTCGTGGCTAATCAAGGCAGCAGACGTAGTGGTAAACGAATACGAAGATACAACCGAAGAAAACGACGAACTCTACGAGCATCACCGCATTGTAGTGGATCAGGGGCAGAGTCTGTTGCGCATCGACCGGTTTCTGATGGACCGGCTGCCTAATGCCACGCGCACCAAAATCCAGACCGCCATCGACGCCGAAACGGTGCGGGTTAACGACAATCCGACCAAGGCAAGCTATAAGATCAGGCCCGCAGACGTCATTACGGTGGCCCTCCCCCACCCGCCCCGCGACACCGAAATCAAGCCCGAAAACATTCCCCTCAACATTGTTTTCGAGGATGATGATTTGCTGGTTATCAACAAAGTGGCGGGTATGGTGGTACACCCCGCCCACGGCAACTGGGACGGTACGCTGGTCAATGCGCTGGTGTATCACTTTCAGAATCTGCCTACCAGCCGGCACGGCGAGTTCCGGCCCGGCCTGGTACACCGCATCGACAAAGACACGTCGGGATTGATGGTGGTGGCCAAGTCTGAGTTTGCCATGACCTACCTGGCCCGGCAGTTCTTCGAGCATACCATCGAACGAACCTATAACGCCCTGGTGTGGGGCCAACCCGACCCCGCCGACGGCACGATTACCGGATTCATTGGCCGCTCCATCAAAGATCGCAAAGTACAGGCCATATATGACGACGAGACCAAAGGGAAGTGGGCCATTACGCACTTCACTACACTGGAGTCGCTGCACTACGTAACGCTGTTGCAGTGCAAACTTGAAACGGGCCGGACGCACCAGATTCGGGCGCACCTCAAGCACATTGGTCACCCGCTCTTTAACGACGCCATGTACGGGGGCGACCGCATTCTGCGCGGTACGCCAGTGGGGTCGTACAAAGCCTTTGTCGAGAATGCGTTCAAACTCCTGCCCCGGCAGGCCCTGCACGCCAAATCGCTCGGGTTTGCGCACCCCCGCACTAAAGAATGGATGCAGTTCAACTCCGACCTGCCCGCCGACTTTCAGGCCGCTTTAGACAAATGGCGGAAGCAAATGGCAATAATCAGTTCTCAGTAAATCGAAACCAATGATTTCTATCCGTCCCGGCACCCGCGCCGACATTCCTCAAGCGTTTGAGCTGGTTGTTGAACTGGCCGTGTACGAAAAAGCCGCTAATGAAGTCAGCAACACCGTCGAGCAGATGGCTGAAGACGGTTTTGGCCCTAATCCGCTGTTCAGCATTCTGGTGGCCGAAGATTCTGATAGTCAGAAAATTGTCGGTATGTCGCTCTATTATTTCCGCTACTCAACCTGGAAAGGCAAGCGGCTGTATCTCGAAGACATCATCGTAACCGAAGCCTTCCGGGGCTACGGCGTGGGCAAGCTGTTGCTGGACGCGACCATCGACATGGCCCGCGAAACCAACTGCACCGGCATGATGTGGCAGGTACTAGACTGGAACGAACCCGCCCTTGGCTTCTACAAGCAGTTCGGCACCCGCTTCGACGACGGCTGGACCAACTGCCACCTCGATTTCTAAACGGGCTGAATTCAAACCCACCGAACCGTTCATGCGGCCAATGCACCGACCTTGTCCCCAGACCCGACGCCGGTTTGGAGAACCGCTAAAGGCATGGGTGTACGATCGGCGTGCCGGGTGGCAGACATTTCCCTACCTGCCTGCTTGTACAACACAACTCGACATCCTACCTTGTAACCCCTTGCATAACGAAGCGAACTACTCCGAAACGTAACGATCAAAAATGAGCGACAGAACGCTCATCCATTGATAATCAGCAGATAGGCGTTCCGTAACTTATCGCACATATACTTGTTGGGTGAGCCAAACAAGCTGACAAGCAACGTAGCGGTCGGGCTTCGGTCGACAGGTCACACGTCTCGACAAGATAGCTTTTATAGTCGCTTGCGAAACGAGAATCGCCCCAATTGTTTGGCTTTTAAAAAGTGGATTTGCTACGTAGCGTGCGACAAGCCAACCGGTTCCAAATTCATATTTGAGTAGGTTGGCATTCGGCAATATAAACACGCCAACGCGTTATTAAATTTTGCTCAATTTGTAGCCCAAAAACTATACTGCAATCGGAATAAACAATTGCTCTTCTTTAATAAAAGTTTCGTGAGTCCAAAGCCCCTTCTTTTTTCTGGCAATTGTATCTTCATCAGAAAAAAGTTTGTTGTAGCGCTTTCTGTAATTAGACAAAGTTACTTCTTCCGAATGCATATCTGCAAACCTGGAAATTATTTCATCAATAGGGCCAATTTCAATCCCGATCCAGTTGCGCTTTTTTATCTCTGCAGTTATGTAAGTTGTGCCACTTCCTCCAAAGGGATCTAAAATAGTATCGCCAGTCTGACTTGCCATTTCTATCACTCTATCTAACAATCTTATAGATAGCTCGTTAGCACCTTTCCGTTTTTTGTATTTTGAATGCCTAACGGGTGGTATGTCATACCATACATCAGTCATGTTGATACCTAATGGGTTCATCTTGTCCTTGTACCCACCATAATCTTTTAAATCACTTTTACACTTTGGACAAATTTCCATTGGTAAACGATCAGCATTAAAGTAATTTGGCTTATTCCCCTTACAGTAATAAAGCATTGAATAATGTGAGGGATAAAGTTTTCCTTTGATAGGAAGCGAAAATTTAATATCAGACACTATCCAGTGCCGGAAAGTTAATCTCTCATTCAAATACTTGGAAAAGTAAGTATTCCACTTGGGAATGTTCCACAAGAAGAAGCTACCGCCTGGCTTCAAAACTCTTATACATTCATCTATCCATTTCTCAGACCAACGTATGTAGTCTCCTTCAATTAAGTTATCATCAATATTAGAAGGATATGACTTGTTTAAATTAAAGGGAGGGTCAGCAAAAATTAAATCTATCGAATCATGCTCAACTTCTTTTAATGCTTGAAGGCAGTCTGCATTGTATAACTTTCCAAAATTTGTTTTAAAAGCAGGATTCAACACTATTGGATGTTTTTTTTCGTCGTCTATTACTGCAGGTAAAACTTTAGAAATCGTAGTAGCATATTGACTGAGCTTACTAATAAGTTCGTTGTCATAAATTCCCATCGACAACATAATTTCAATTTTACTTATTCTAGTTGTATCAGCAATACTCTGAAGATCTGAGTATGATGGCAAAAGGTTGTTTGTGTTATAGTATGTGAGCATGTCATAGCTTACACCTGTCTTCTGTGAGAGGTCTAATATCTCCCTCTTACTCTTAACACTCAGTATATCAAATAGTTGACTTTTCATTGCCCGTGTAAATTTTTCAAATATACAACAAACTACAATACCTATTGCAGACTATAGTCTGTTGATAATACTATTCAACGCCTGTAACTATGCCCTCACTTTAGAAAAATGAGTATTGAACAATCATTTGGTGAGCTTTTGAAGACTCTTAGAGAGAGGCATGGGATATCTCAAGAGAAATTAGCAGAGAAAAGTGACCTACACAGAACCTACATTTCGCTACTTGAAAGAGGAATTAGGCAGCCTTCACTAACTACAATATTCAAAATAGCAAACGCCCTCAGCTTGTCACCTTCTGAAGTAATAAGTGAATTAGAAAAGTTGTTGACAAAGCAGAATGAGAATAGTTGAGGAAAAATTCTTTATTAGAGAAGGAACATTCTCTAAATCCGCCACATTTGAAGATGTCTTGCAGGACATTCGTGATGGCATCAGTTCTATAACGTATCCAGCCGGAAGTCAAGGATTCAGTGTCAACCCGGTAAAAAATGGTAACGGGGTAAAGCCAATAAAAGAAAATCTAATTGCACACTTACGACAACGTGGGTGGAGGCACGAGAGCCGATTTAAGATAATTGATGGAATCAATGCGGGTCCTATCGACTCTGTTATTTCAACAGAACATGGTGAGTTTGCTATAGAGTGGGAAACAGGTAATATTTCTTCTTCTCACAGGGCATTGAACAAGATAGCTGTCGGAATAATACAGAAGCACATAATTGGAGGTATATTAATCGTTCCAGAGAGGGATTTTGCACAGTACTTAACAGATAGGATCGGTAATTACAGAGAAATAAAGCCCTATTTCGTTATGTATGATAGTCTTCAAATAACAGAAGGAATCATGGGTGTAATATCTGTAACCTATGATAAACTTGATCCGACTGTGCCGCTCATTCCTAAAGGGAACGATGGTAACAGCAAAAAGAGAACCCCTACTAAAAAATAATTCTATAGGCTATACGTGGGCCAACTTTCCGGCGACAGGCAGCACGCCCCTAAGCCAACTTTGGCAGCCCAACCGGGCAGGTGTGTAAAGGCTCCTACGTCGCCATCAACCCCCTGGGGCGTTGGATGCATTACGGAGTTATGCTTTCTCTTCTCATTATTCCTTACCAAAGATACCCGGCCACTATTGGCCTGTTGGCCGGGCATCTTTGGTATCAGCATCCTAATTGACTCCCCCTACGCCAGCACTTTTTCCTGCCGGCGCTGCTCTTTGCGGGCGCGTCGGCTGTAGATGATTTTGTAGATAACGGGCAACATCAGCAGCGATAAAATGGTGCTGGTAATGAAGCCACCAATCATGACCGTAGCCAGCGGTTTCTGCGTTTCGGAACCAATGCCCGTACTCAGCGCAGCCGGTAATAGACCCAGCGAGGCCATCAGGGCGGTCATCACAATGGGGCGCACCAGCGTCATGGCTCCCTCGCGTACGGCCCGCGCCACGTCCATTTTCTTTTGCCGGTTTTCCTTGAAGCGGTTGATGAGAATGACGCCATTGAGTACCGACACCCCGAAGAGGCAAATAAAGCCTACCCCCGCCGAAATACTGAAGTTGATGCCCGTGATCCAGAGGGCCAGGAAACCACCAATCAGCGAAAACGGTACGTTCATGATAATCAGCCCGGCATCGAGCGCACTGCCAAAGGTGAACAGTAGAATCAGGAAAATAATGGTAATTGAAATGGGTACCACAATGGCCAGCGTTTTCTGGGCGCGGGTCTGATTTTCAAACTCGCCCGCCCACCGCATTCGGTAGCCTTCGGGCAGTTTCACCTGATCGCCCACTTTCTTCTGCGCTTCGGCAATGGTGCTGCCCAGATCGCGGCCCCGCACCGAAAACTTGATGGCAATAAATCGGGCGTTGTTTTCGCGATACACAAAAGCCGGACCGGACTTGGTGCTGATGTCGGCCAGTTCCTTGAGCGGAATTTTAGATCCGGAGCGCGTTGGTACCAGCAGGTTAGCAATCTGCTCGGGCGAAAAACGGAATCGCTCGTCGTAGCGTACTTTGATGTCAAAATGCCGTTCTCCTTCATAAAACTGCGTGGCCGTTTTACCGCCAATGGCCGTTTCAATAACCGACTGCGCTACGTTGGTCGGCACGTTGTAGCGGGCCAGACGCGCCGGGTCGAGGGTGATGCGGAACTCCGGCTGGCCGAGGTTACGGAAGACGCCAAGGTCTTCTACACCCTTGACTTTACGCATTACGTTCAGCACCCGCGTTGCCTGCTTGTCCAGTACGTTCAAATCCTGCCCGATGATTTTGATGGCCATCGATCCTTTTACACCCGACACGGCTTCTTCGACGTTGTCGGAAATGGGTTGCGAGAAGCCAAATGTTACGCCGGGGAAACGGGCCAGCTTCTGCCGCATCTGCTCAATCAGCTGGTCTTTGGAAACGCCCCGCGCCCAGTCTTCTTTGGGGTACAGATCCACAAAGAACTCGTTGTTGAAGAAGCCCGTTGGGTCGGTGCCATCGTTGGGGCGTCCTGTTTGGGAAATAACCCCACGCACTTCGGGAAACTCCTCAAAAATGGCCCGGAACCGGCGCGTATAGGCGTAGCTCTCATCGAGCGATACGGAATACGGCAAGCTGGCCCGCACGTAGATAGATCCTTCGTTCAGGCCCGGCAAAAACTCGGAACCGACGTGCGCCATGAAGATGTAGCCCGAAATAGCTAAGCTTACCAGCGCGATGCCAAAGATAGCCCTGGGCTTACGAATGGCCCAGTCCAACGCGGGGCGGTACCCGTTTTCAATGGCCAGCACGAATGGGTTATGCTTCTCGCGAACGTTCTTTTTCAGCAGAATCGAACACAGCAGCGGAATCAGCGTCAGGCTCACGATGAGCGATCCGAGCAACGCGAAGCCGATGGTCCAGGCCAGCGGACTGAACAACTTTCCCTCTACTTTCTGGAAGGCGAAAATGGGCAGCAACGCCGTAATGATGATGATCTTCGCCGTAAAAATCGACTTGCCCGTTTCCGTTGCCGCCGACAGAATCCAGCCGAGTTTGGCCCGCCGGTTGAATTGCATCATACCCATTTCTTCGGCTCGGGACGCCAGCATCACAAACAGCCCCTCCACCATAATCACGGCTCCGTCAATGATGATGCCGAAGTCCAGCGCCCCAATACTGAGCAGATTGACGGTCATGCCGCGTAGTTTCAGGCAGATGAACGCAAACAGCAGCGACAGCGGAATCACAATGGCCACCATCAGCGTGGTGCGCCAGTCGGCCAGAAAAACCAGCAAAATGAGTGTCACCAGCAAAATACCCAGTCCCACGTTCTCGCCCACCGTGTGGAGGGTGTAATTATTGAGCGTAGTGCGGTCATAAAACGTTTTGATTTTAACGTCTTTGGGCAGAATCTGGTTGTTCAGTTCATCAATCTTTTCTTTCAGAGCCGGGATTACTTCATTGGGGTTTTCGCCCTTGCGCATCACCACGATGCACTCCACTACGTCGTCCTGTTTGTTGCGGCCCACAATGCCCAGCCGGGGCTGAAACCCTTCTTTCACCGTGGCTACATCGCTGACTTTGATAGGTACGCCGTTCACGTTGTCGATAATGATACCGGCCACGTCTTCGGGTTTGGTGAGCAGCCCGATACCCCGCACCACCAGCGACTGATTACCCTGTTTCAGTACGTCGCCCCCCACGTTGATGTTACTTTGCCGAATAGCTTGGTCAACGTCGATGGTTGTAAAGCCGTAGTTGGCCAGCAGCGTTGGGTTCAGGTCAACCTCCAGTGTTTTGACCTTACCTCCAAAACTCACCACGTCGGCAATACCCGGCACGCTTTTGATTTGCCGCTCAATTACCCAGTCCTGCAAGGTCTTGAGTTCAGTGATGTCTTTGGTTTTACTTTCGAGGGTAAAGCGAAAAATCTCCCCCGTCGGGCCGTAGGGCGGCTCGATTTCGGCGTGGGCACCGTCGGGCAGTTCTACGCCGGACACTCGGTTGGCTACGTTGGTCTGCGCCGTGAAATTATCGACCCCATCGTCAAAAATAATCGTCACTACCGACAGCCCGAAGAGCGATACCGACCGCAGGGTACTTTTCTTGGGTACCGAATTCAGTTCCGTTTCGAGGGGGATGGTCACGAACCGTTCTACCTCCTCCGCCGACCGGCCCGGCCACTGCGTAATGATGATGGTGTTGGTATTGGTCACGTCCGGGAACGTCTCGACGGGCGTATTCATAAAGCTGACTACGCCCCCGACGATAATCAGCAGGATACCGAAAAACACGGCGAACCGGTTTGTCAGCGCAAACGAGATAATACTGCGAATGAATGAGTTCATTAGTTGGTCAAATCGTTATAAACCAGTAGACTGCCTTCGGTAACGACGCGGTCGCCGGGTTTGAGATTGCCGCCTTCCACGAAGGCATAGCGGGTTGTGTTTTTCAGGACGGTTACCTCCCGCGCGTCAAACTTGTTGAGGCCGGTCTGTACCACCACAAAGTAATGGTCGCGATCAAAGACGAGGGCTTTCTGCGCCACCGCCAGCCCCTGCTGCGCGTTAACGTTAGGCAAATGCACCTGAATCGTGGCGAACATATCGGGCTTGAGCAGTCCGCCGGCGTTGTCGAGTACGATACGCACCTTCAGCACCCGCGCCTGCTGGTCCAGTACGTTACTGATATTGTCGATATGGCCCCGAAACGTCTTATCGGGATAGGCCAGCACCTGCACGTCGACGGTTTGGCCCTGCCTGACTTCAGGGATGTCGGTTTCATAGACGTTAGCCATCACCCAGACGCGCTGCAAACTCGAAATAGTGTAGAGCGGGTTGCTATTGTCGGCACGCAAATCCTGCCCGGCGTTCACGTTTTTTTCCACGATATAGCCCGTAATGGGAGCTTTCACGGTATAGTACGGTTGCCCGGTGGTGTTACTGCCGCCATAGACTTTCAGGATATTGCTGGAGCGGCTCAGTTCATCTTTTGCTTTCTGGAGATTGTTCTTCGCCGTCAGAAAATCCGTCTCCGACGCAAAGCCGGCCTTGTACTGCGCCGACACGTTTTTGAGGTTTTGCGCGGCCACTTCGAGGTCTGCCTTATCGGCCTGAAAATCGTTGACGTAGGTCGAAATATCTCCCGACCGGATGGTGGCCATCGGCTGCCCTTTCTGTACGTAGGTACCGAGCGTAGCGGTCGCCTTCTCGACGTTGCCGCTGACGAGCGGAAACACCCGCACTACATTGTCCTGGTCGAAGGTAACGGTGCCGTTAAGCATAAGCTGACTGGCCGGGTCGATACGCCGGACGGTATCGGTCAGGTAGCTGCTGGTTGAATCAGCCGCCGAGGTGGGTATCTGCGCGGTTTCTTCTTTATGGCCGCAGGACGCCAGTATCAGGGCCGTCAGCAGCAGAGAGAGGTATGATTTCATTGGTTCTGGTAGCCCGGACGTCCACGTCCGGTAGCTGAATGGCTAATAATGTAGCTACTGTTAGCCCAACGGCTGCCGGACGTGGACGTCCGGACTACAGTTACAATTAAAAAAACTTCGTATTCGTGGCGTAGTTGAGTTGCTGCTGGGCCTGAAAGACGTTATTGAGCAGGTTAATCTGGTTCAACTGCGCTTGCTGATACGTGCGGATTTTGTCTAAGTAATCGAGCAGGCTGATGACGCGGCCATTATACGCTTTGGTGGCTTCGACCGAGATATTCTGGATACGGTCCAGATAACCATCGGGCCGGGTGGTGAGCTGCCCATAAAACGCGCCGAGTTTATCGTAGGCGTTCAACACATCGCTCTGCACTACGGTCTGCTGGTTTTCCAGCCCTATACCCGCGCTTTTGAGTGTCAGTTCAGCCGCCCGGATGGCCCCCTGATTACGGTTCCGAATCGGCAAATCCATGGATACCTGACCACCCACAAAGTTGACGTAAGCGTTGCCGTAGCGTTCATACATAATTCCGGTTGTCAGGTCGGGGGTTCGGCGGGCGCGTTCGAGGGTCAGGCTCCGTTCAGCATTGCTGATTTGCTCCTGTGTAAGGGCTACATCGGGCCGGTTAGCGAGAGCCGAATCAAGCGCGGTAGCCACAGGTGGCAGGACGGGTGTGGCGGTGGGGATATTAATGGGATTAATGAAGGCATTACCGGTCTGGCGCAGCAGCACCCGCAAGGTGGCCTGCTCATCGGCAATCTGATTGCGGTAATCGGCAATGTTGGCCTGAAGGTCGCGCGTGGCTACTTCGAGCCGCGTCACTTCATAAGGGGCCACGCCACCGGTCTGCTGCGCAATGCGGTACGATTCGGTCAGGCGCTGCTGCCGGGTTAGCTCGGCCTGAAACAGCCTGACGGCCTGCATGTCGTAATACAGATTGGCGTAGGTACTGTAAAGCTGGTAGCGAAGTGTTCGGAGCAAATCCCGAAACGCCAGTTGCGTCAGATTCCGGTTGCTTTCGGCCAGAGCCACCAGTTTGCTGCGTTTGCCAGCCAGCAGAATAAGCTGTTGTACCTGCACCATAAAGTACCCGCTGCTGTAGTTGCCAGCGTTTTGGTCGGCCAGGGTGGGCGTTCGGAATGGGAGTACTTTACCGGAATTTGGGTTATACAGATTGGTTTGAAAAAATACGTTTGGATTAGGCCGCAAACCCGCCTGCGTAATACCTGCCCCGGCAATATCAACCTGGTATTTCTGGGCCAGCAATTGAAAATTTCGGTCCAGAAACTGCTGCTCCAACTGAGGCAGACTCAACCGGACCGTGTCAATAGGTACGGTTGTGGTTGGTACCGGTTGCGCTCCTGTCGCTGGTGTTAACAACAACCAGACCGGGAGTAATGCGCCGAATAAAGCAATCCGGCATTTAATGGTTAGCATATAGTACGTGAACTTGATTGAAGATAAGCAACCAATGGGTGGCCGCCTGTATAGCAACCACAAAGGAAACACCGTTTACCCGCCAAAAATCAGCTCACCGATTAAGGCCCGATTAAACTTCCGTTAAGGGAGTCTTAAAATTTAAGGGCTGCAATCAAACTCCTGATAACTCTCTGTTTTTCAAAACTATACAGAATAATCAGGCAAGCTAATCGGGTCGTTTTCATCATTTGCCTTTACCCGATATTCCGTAAAGATTCATTTGTATCTGCCGGTGTTGCCATTCAGACCGACTTACCACACCGGGTTTAGTTGTATTTTTGCCCGACTATCTGTTTTTCAATGACTATCCGTCAACGCAAAGCCCTTCGCATTACCGGCTGGGTGTTTTTGAGTCTTTTTCTGCTGGGTTGCATCGGCATTGGCTATGCCTATTACAAACGCGAAGAACTCCTGCAAAGCGCGCTGGAACGGGCCACCCGCAAAGCCAAACGCGACTACAACCTCGACGTACGCATCGGCTCGGCCAAATTCACCGGTCTGACCTCCATTGCGTTCGCCAACCTATCGATCGTGCCGGAAGACCGCGACACCCTGGCCCGCATTGACCGGGCTGAGATGAGCGTCCGGTTCTGGCCCCTGCTGGCCGGCAAAATCGGGCTGTCGGCCATGACCGTCGAGAACGGATTTTTGCAGGTCGTAAAGCGGGACTCGCTCACGAACATCGACTTTCTGATCCGCCGGAAGAAGCGCGACGCGACGCCCACCAGTCAGCGGGCCGACCTCTCGAACGTAGCGGAAAGTCTGATCGATAATATCCTCTCAAAAATTCCCGATAACCTCAGCGTCAGCAATGTCCTGTTTCGGGGCATGACCGATGCCGACACACTTACGCTACTCACCCAGACAGCTACGATTCAGGACGAAGTAGTTAACTCGACGCTGAAACTGAACGGCAATCAGGCTACGTGGCACCTGACCGGCACCGCCGACCCCGGTGACCGTGAGTATGATTTGGCTTTGTTTGCCGAAGGCCAGCCGCTCCAGCTATCGTACATTCAGAAACGATACGATCTCAAACTCCAGGCCGATACCCTCCGGTTTGCGCTTAGCGACGTGAACCGCCGGGGTAGTGAGTTCAAACTCGAAGGCGCGGGTGCGGTCAGGAATCTGCGTATTAACCACCCGGCCATTGCCCGCACCGACGTACTGATACCCACGGCTTCTATGAATGCCAGGCTGTTTGTGGGCGAAAACTACGTGGGTATCGACAGCAGTTCTACGCTGCGGCTGGGGCAGGTCAGTGCGAGGCCCTTCGTGAAATATACCCTCTCGCCCGATAAAGTCTACGACCTTCAGCTCCATACCGACATGCTGAGTGCGCAGGCTTTGTTCAATTCGTTTCCGCAGGGCCTGTTCGAGTCGCTGGAGGGAATGAAGGTGACGGGGCAACTCAAATATGATCTGGCTTTTCAGCTAAACACCGCCGAACCCGATTCGGTAAAATTCACTTCCGGCCTGACGCAGGACAATTTCCGGATTCTCGAGATGGGTCGTACCGATTTTACGGCTATCAACCGCCCCTTTGTCTATACACCTTACGAAGATGGCAAGCCCGTCCGGCCTGTTATCGTCGGTCCTGAAAACCCCGACTTTACGCCCCTGAATCAGATCACGCCCGACCTGCGCAACGCCCTGCTAACCTCAGAAGATTACACGTTCTTCACGCACAACGGCTTCAACGAGAAGGCGTTCCGATCGTCCATCGCTACAAATTTCAAGGAGAAATCCTTCAAGCGGGGGGCCAGCACAATCTCTATGCAGTTGGTCAAGAATGCATTCCTGAGTCGCAACAAGACCTTGTCGCGCAAGGTGGAGGAGATTCTGATTGTCTGGCTGATCGAGAACGAACATCTCGTTTCCAAGGAGCGGATGTATGAGGTGTATCTGAATATTATTGAGTGGGGACGCAACGTATACGGCATTGGCGAAGCAGCCCGGTATTACTTCAATAAAACACCGGATAATCTGGACCTCGGCGAGAGCATGTTTCTGGCCTTTGTGGTGCCGCGCCCCAAACGCGCACTTGACTGGTTTCAGTCCGACGGTTCGCTGCAGGTACGTAACGTACGCGGGTATTTCAAACTCATTGGGCGACTCATGGCCAAGCGTGGCCTGACCGAGCCGGATTCCGGCGCATATGGTTTTTACAACGTTCGGCTGCGCGAGAGTCTGCGCCGGGAGGTACCAGCCACCAGCGGTTTCCCCGCCGACAGCCTGCTGAACGACACGATTGACGACGAGATCGACGATGCTAATAATGATGGTGTCGGCGGCTTTTTCCGACGGCTGTTCAACGGTAAGCGCGATGAAGCCGAACGCCCTGCCGTAGAAAATGCCCCTGCTCCCACCAGCCAGGCGCCTACTGAGACAGCACCTGCTGATACCGTCAAAACCCGCAAACAACTGCGGCAGGAAAGGCGCGAACGCAAACGGCTCGAGAAAGAGCAACGCCAGCCAGAAGAAAACGGCAGCTAATTAGCAGAAGTTACCAGTGCTACTTATCGGTTATTGTGAGGGCCTGACCTACGTAATGGTTGCTGTCGAGCTGATCGAGCAGAAAGGCGGCTACGTCGGCGCGGCTGATTTGAGGCATGGCAAACAGGGAGAATTTCAGGTGTTCGCCTACTTTATAGCTTCCTTTTGGTGAATCGTTGTTTAGTCGCGTAGGCCGCACAATGAGCCAGTCGAGGCCGCTATTCCGCACGGCTTCTTCCTGAATTTCTTTCTCGGCAATGGGGCCACTCAGCACCGTTTTGATGAACAGCTTACTGGATAGCGATGCATCAGCAAAACTCTCACCTACCCCCAGCGACGAAACCAGCAGCAATCGCCGAACGCCCGTCTCGTGCATGGCCGCAATCAGATTCTTTGTTCCCTCAGACACGGCATGGTCCGTCTTTCCGGGTCGGCTACCCACCGCACAGATCACCGCATCCTGCCGACGCACGGCGGGCAGTAGCGTATCGGGTTCAAGCACGTTGCCAGTCAGAACGGTCAGGTTAATGTGTTTAAGTTTAAGTTTGGCGGGGTCACGCACAAACGCCGTGACGAAGTGGCCCCGCTCAAGAGCCTGCCCCACCACCTGAAGCCCCGTACCGCCCGTAGCACCAATAACAGCAAGTTGCATGGTCTGAAAACAGGTTTATGCACTCTCTAAAACTGCGAATCCGTCATCTGGTTCAATATCCCGAATAACGGGTTGCCGGACAACAAAAAAGCCCACTCAAATGTGAGTGGGCTTTTTTCTAATTTATTTTCAGCACGGCCATGAACGCTTCCTGCGGAATCTCGACGTTACCGACCTGACGCATCCGCTTCTTGCCT
>JACMPG010000190.1 GCA_014377625.1 Spirosoma sp. | reverse complement strand
TGTTTTCTCTGTGTTAAAGTGAAACTATGGAAAATCCCTTTTTAGTACCCTACAATACTCCCCACCAAACGGCTCCGTTCGACCAGATTACGAACGGACACTACCTGCCCGCCCTGCACGAAGGACTTTTGCAGGGCCGCGCCGAGGTGGCTGCCATTATCAACAATCCCGCCGAACCGACGTTTGCCAATACCATCGTGGCTCTCGAACAGGCAGGTGCGTTGCTGGGTAAGGTAACGTCAGCAATGTTTAACCTGAATTACGCCGAAACCAGCCCGGAATTGCAGGAAATCGTCAAGGAAGCGTCGCCGTTGCTGAGTGAATATAGCAATGATATCCGGCTCAACGAAGCGTTGTTTGCCCGCATCAAAGCCGTTTATGAGAGCCGCGATACGCTGACGCTCGACCCCGAAAGCGCAATGCTGCTGGAAAAGAAATATAAAGGTTTCGCCCGCAACGGAGCCAATCTGGACGAAAAAGGGAAGGACCGGCTGCGTGACATCGACAAAGAACTGGCCCGGCTGAGTCTGGATTTTGGCGAGAACGTCCTGACCGAAACCAACGCCTATCAGCGGGTCGTGACCGACGAAGCAGACCTAACTGGTCTGCCCGATTTTGTGCGTGATCTGGCCAAAGCTACCGCTGCCGAAAAGGGAATTGACGGATACGTGTTTACGCTTCAGGCACCGAGTTTCGGGCCGCTCATGCAGTATGCCGATAACCGTTCGCTGCGAGAAGAACTGTATCGCGTCTATAACCGGCGCGGTTTCGGGGGCGACGCTACCGATAATCAGGCCATTGTGCGGCAGATTGTGGAGTTGCGCCACGAGCGGGCCGTGTTGCTCAATTACGATACCCACGCCGATTTTGTGCTGGAAGAAAGCATGGCCGGGTCACGCGAGAAAGTGCAGGAGTTTCTGGACGAACTCGTAACCGCTGCCCGCCCCGCTGCCGAACGGGACCTCGCTGAGTTGACGCACTACGCCAAAGCGAACGGGTTTGTCGATGATACGCTGCAACCCTGGGACAGCAGCTACTACGCCGAGAAGCTGAAAAAAGAGAAATACGACCTCGACGACGAAACGCTGAAGCCGTACTTCAAACTCGAAAACGTGCTGGATGGCGCCTTCACGGTGGCCAACAAACTCTACGGCATCACCTTTGCCGAGCGGACCGATATTCCGGTGTACAACCCAGAGGTGAAAACCTACGATGTTCTGAACGAAGACGGCTCGTTTCTGGCTGTGTTCTACGGCGATTATTTCCCCCGTCCCGGCAAACGCGCCGGTGCCTGGATGAACGACGTGCTGGCGCAACGGGTAGAGAACGGTGAGAATATACGCCCGCACATCGTCAACGTCTGCAACTTCACGCGGCCCGTTGCGGATTCGACCACGGATAGTAAACCATCTTTACTGACGTTCAACGAGGTCACAACGCTGTTTCACGAGTTTGGCCACGCACTGCACGGGATGCTGGCCAACGGGCAGTACGAAAGCCTGACCGGTACCAACGTACCGCGCGATTTTGTGGAACTGCCCTCGCAGGTGATGGAAAACTGGTGCTACGACCCTGAGTCGCTGAAACTCTTTGCGCGGCATTACCAGACTAACGAGGTGATTCCGAATGAGCTGATCGAAAAAATCCGGGCGAGTCAGAATTTTCTGGCCGGGCTGGGTACGCTGCGCCAACTGCGGTTTGGACTGGTTGACATGGCGTATCATGGGCAGGTACCCACCGGCGAGAGCATCCCGGACGTAGAAAGTCGCATCGACGCGGTAGCCAACCTGTTTCCGCCGGTGCCGGGAACGGCCTTTAGTCCGGCCTTTTCGCACATCTTTTCTGGTGGCTATTCGGCGGGGTATTACAGCTACAAATGGAGCGAGGTACTGGACGCCGACGCGTTCGAGTTCTTTGCGGAAAGTGGCGGCCTGGCCAATAAATCGGCGGCTAACGGCTTCCGTAAGCACGTACTGGAGCGCGGGGGCAGCGAAAAGCCGATGGAACTCTACAAGAGATTCCGGGGCCGTGAACCGTCGCCCACGGCTATGCTGCGAAGAAGCGGGTTGCTGGACTGATAACCGCAAACCTAAAAAGGGCGGGTATCTGTAGTACAGATGCCCGCCCTTTTTAGGTATATAGCCTGATTACTGCTTCGTTACCTGAACGTTCATCACCAGCCGTACGTCGTCGCTGACAACTACGCCACCGGCTTCGGTTACGCCGTCCCAGGTGAGGCCAAATTCTTTGCGTTTCAGGATGCCGGATAGCTCGAAACCGGCTTTAGTCTGGCCGTAAAAATCCTGCATCTGTCCGCCGTATTCGGCCTTCAGCGTTACGGGCCGGGTTACGCCGTGCATTGTCAGATCGCCATTGAGCGCGTAGGTATCGTCGCCGGTTGCCTTCATGCCGGTCGAGCTGAACGTCAATCTTGGATACTGATCGGCATCGAAAAACTCGGCTGATTTCAGGTGGGTATCGCGCTGCTCGTTGCCCGTGCTGATGCTGGCAATGTCGGCAGAGAAGCTGATGGCAGCGTCTTCAAAATCATCGCCAGTCATGTCAAGTTTGCCATCAAACTGGCTGAAATGACCGGTAACGGTCGATACCATCAGGTGTTTTACTTTAAACTGGATTTCGGAATGCATGGGATCAATTGCCCAGGCGGTAGTAGCGGTTTGAGTTTCCATAGGACTGAAAGTTATCGAGTTAATATTTGATGTATATACATGTAATTTGGGAAAAAGGTTCATGGTATTCTGATTTCTTTTGGGCTGTATACAGAAACAGGATGCTTCTGATCCGGCTTGTTTTCAGGCACGTTTACCGGGCTATCTTTGTTAATTAACAGGACTAAATCACCTAAAAATGCCCAATTGGTTTCTCGGAAAAATCCGATTTCAGCAACCCATCGACGACGCTACGGTGGGTACCCGCAACCGGTCTGCCGGCGCGGAAGAATTCATCAAGCAAAAGACGGTTACGGAAGCCTATCTGGTTGATGCCGTGAGTTATACCGACGCCGAAGCCCGGCTGTATCAGGAAATTGCTGCCAACCATCCTGACTTCGAGATTACCGATATCTCGCGCATGAAACTCGCCGATGTATTTTTCAGCGAAGATGGGGGCGACATCTGGTTCAAGGTCAAGGCCATGTACGTCACCGAAGACGAGAAAACCGGTAAGCAGAAAAAAACGCCGAGCCTGATGCTGGTGAACGCCGAAACACCCAAACAGGCTTACGAGCGCGTAGAATACAGCCTCCGTACCGCCCTCGACCCGTTCGAGATTACGGACGTGAACACCACCAAAATCATCGACATCTTTCCCTATAACGAGGAAGAGCAGCGCAACCTCCGGCCTATCAGCGAGGTCATGGCAGAAGCGGTGTAGGTATAGGTCTTTAACACAGAGCAACGGAGATGTGTACCGGTACGCCGACGCGGGAGGAAACAAAGGCAAAACTTTGTGTTTTCTGCGCTTTTAGCAACCAAAGACCCGAATAGCTACCTCAACGTTGGTAGTTGTTCGGGTCTTTTTTTGGTGTGGGTTTGCCAAAAACAAAAAATGTTTATTTTTGACAAACCCCTCCACGCATGCTTGCCAAAACCTCTACAACTCCATCACACGGCCACTCGGCTGACGGCCTGATAACCTGCCAAAACTGCGATCACGAATACGTCGGTCGGTACTGCGGTCAATGTGGTCAGCGGTCCGATACGCACCGGATCAACTGGCATTATATCTGGCACGAAATCCCGCACAGCGTCTGGCACTATGACAGCGGGATTCTGTTTTCGATACGCGAGTTAATAACCCGGCCCGGTTACACCATCCGCGATTTTCTGAACGGCAAGCGGGTGAAGCATTACCGCCCGCTGGCGTTATTACTCATTTTGGGCGCAATCCTGGTTTTTGCTTCCCACAGCCTGAACGTAAGTTTTATCGCGCGCGGTCAGGAAGCGATTGGCACCCCCGCCAACGCATCGGATCGGGTGAAGACATTTCAACAGGACGTGAATCAGTTCGTTGAAAAAAATCAGACCATTATCAATATCGCGCTGATTCCGCTCTATGCGTTCTGGTTCTGGTTGTTGTTTCGCCGACGAGGATATAATTATCCCGAAATATTGGTAGCACAGACGTTCATCACCAATTTTAATTTCATGTCCTCGCTGATTATCGTTCTGATGGTCTGGGCACTCGGTGGCTCGGTTAGCGCGTATAGATTAGCATTGGGTCTGTCTGTGATTGTAACGATTGCCTACAATGCCTGGGTTTACATGAAACTGTTTAAGGGAAAGCTACGTCCCCTGACAATAATTATCCGCTCTATTACTGCATTCATGGCCGCTTACGTCAGTTTCATGGTAATAGTTGGAGTCATTGGCCTTGTATACGGGATAAGCGTCGGCATGGCTGATGCGAACGTAGCGAAGTCAAAGCAACCATATCCCACTACTGTTCAGAAACCTCATTAATGCAACAATACCACGACCTGCTTCGGCATATTCTCGACAACGGTACTCGCAAAACCGACCGTACCGGCACCGGCACCCTCAGCGTGTTTGGCCATCAGATGCGGTTCAATCTCCAGGATGGCTTCCCGCTGCTGACGACCAAGAAAGTCCATACGAAGTCGATCATCCACGAATTGCTGTGGTTCATCAAAGGCGATACCAACATCAAATACCTGACCGACAACGGCGTCAAAATTTGGAATGAATGGGCGGACGAGAACGGCGACCTCGGCCCGGTCTATGGCAAACAGTGGCGCAGTTGGGCGGCCCCGGACGGGCGCGTAATTGACCAACTAAGCGACGTACTGCACCAACTCAAAAACACGCCCGATTCGCGCCGGATGATTATCTCGGCCTGGAACCCCGCCGACGTACCGAATATGGCCTTACCACCGTGCCATTTGCTGATGCAGTTTTTTGTTGCGGATAACAAACTCTCCTGCCAGCTTTACCAGCGCAGTGCCGACGTGTTTCTGGGTGTGCCGTTCAACATTGCCAGCTACGCCCTGCTGACGATGATGATTGCCCAGGAATGCGGCTACGAAGCCCACGAATTCATCTGGACTGGTGGAGATACGCACCTGTACCTGAACCATTTGGAGCAGGTTGAGACGCAGTTGTCGCGTGCGTTTCGCCCGTTGCCTACTATGCGGCTGAACCCGGCTGTGACATCCGTTTTTGACTTTACGTACGACGACTTTACACTCGAAAACTACGACCCCTGGGCTGCCATTAAGGCACCGGTAGCGGTATAGGCAAGATTAAAAGGCTTAGATTTCCGGCCTGAACTGCTTTGATTTATCGGCAGTATGCTTATTCCGTTTATTGTTCCCCATACATGGTCACAGACCCGCAGACTACACAGCCTACCAGCACCCGTTCGCTCATCAGCATTATCGGCGCGTCGTCGCTTGGTACGCTCATCGAGTGGTACGATTTTTATATTTTCGGCTCGCTCGCTACGGTGCTGGCTACCAAGTTCTTTCCCGACACCAACCCCACGGCGGCTTTTCTGAGTACGCTGGCTACGTTTGCGGCTGGCTTTGTGGTGAGGCCCTTCGGGGCGTTGTTCTTCGGGCGGCTCGGCGATATGATTGGGCGGAAATATACCTTCATGGTTACGCTGTTGCTGATGGGCGGGGCTACGTTTGCCATTGGCCTGATTCCGAGCTACGCTACCATTGGCTTTCTGGCTCCGTTGCTGGTGCTGGTACTGCGGCTGTTGCAGGGCCTGGCCCTCGGTGGCGAATACGGCGGGGCGGCTACCTACGTGGCCGAACACGCCCCCGCCAACCGGCGTGGTTTCTGGACCTCCTGGATTCAGATTACGGCTACGGCAGGGTTGTTCATTTCGCTCATTGTCATTCTGATCACCCGCACGGTCATGAGTCCCGAAGCGTTTGACGACTGGGGCTGGCGGGTGCCGTTCTGGCTGTCTATCATCATGGTATTTGTCTCGTACCTGATTCGGCGCAACATGCATGAGTCGCCCCTGTTTGCGAAAGCGAAAGCCGAAGGTAAGACGTCGAAAAATCCGCTTAAAGACAGCCTGGGTAACAAATACAATTTCAAATTCGTGTTGCTGGCTTTGTTTGGGGCCACGATGGGGCAGGGGGTAGTCTGGTACACGGGGCAGTTTTACGCCATGAGTTTCATCAAGACCGTCTGCAACGTTGACGCCCTCCAGTCCGATCAGTTGATGAGCGTGGCCCTGCTGATGGGAACGCCGTTCTTTGTGGTCTTCGGCTGGCTGTCGGACAAAATTGGGCGGAAATACATCATGATGTTCGGGATGCTGGTGGCCATTCTGTCATACCGGCCCATTTATGAGCAAATGTACCAGACCACCCAGCTTACCAATCGGGAGGAAGTGCCGGAGTTGATGACGGTAAAATCCGTTACGGTCAACGACCCGGCCAGTCCGGGCGGCTCCATAACGACCAAAACCATAACCCACCAGTACCTCGATGGCACGCAGGTTGCCGATGTAACAAAGGAGAAAACTACCGCCGGGTCAGCCGCCGATGCACCTCCGCCAACGATAAAGAAAACCGTATTGCTCAACGATGCCGACCGCTGGACCTTGATCTGGCTGGTGTTTATTCAGGTCATTTTTGTGACACTGGTGTACGGTCCCATTGCGGCTTTTCTGGTCGAGATGTTTCCCGTCAATATTCGTTATACGTCCATGTCGCTGCCGTATCACATCGGTAACGGCGTATTTGGCGGCCTGCTACCCGCCGTGGCTACCTACCTCGCTATACAGGCCAAAACCGCCAATACCACCGCCGAAACTGCCGGAGCCGCGCTACCCTTTGCCGCGCCGTATCTCGAAGGATTGTGGTACCCGATCATTGTGGCTGGTGTCAGTTTCGTTATCGGCATGGTGTATATCTCAAACCGTAAACTGGTGAACGAATGAACGCACTCAAAAAATACCTCGGTATTGTCTGGATCGGGCTGGCCGGTCTCAGCGGCTATTATGGCCTGACCGCTCTCGGTTTGCCGAAACTGGTATCGGGCAAAACAGAAGACCTCGTTTTCGGCATTATCATCGTCATCGTCCTCATGCCCCTCATCGTGGGCGGACTGCTGACCTTCGGTATCTACGCCCTGCGGGGAGAGTATTCCGATGAGGAGTGAGCAACTGCTAACTGAACAAGCCCTGCAACCGAGGTAAGCTTCAGAGAACGACTAAACCCTCTCCACATAACAACCTCCAGATTAGCTACGGTGCTTTGGGGAAGGTAATTTGGCCGTTTTGAGCATCTCATTTGCTTTCGCCAATTTTTCAGGAAACAGGTTTTTGCCCTTTAGTTGGTCTAACGAAGGGTCAATGGTTGCAAAGGGAACCTTCCTGTTCTTGATGTCTTCTACTGTCTTCATACCAATGCAATTTAATCAATTTTTCGTTTGACAAGGAACCCGTCGTATTCCCTGCCCAATTCAAATTCTGGAAAATCGTCGCCAACCTGACCATAAAAGAAAAAGTCGTTTTGTACCTCGTCGTAGAACCGGGAAATTCCCATGCGGTACAACCTGGTACGGGTGGCTGTACTGCCCGTTGCATACACGAAAGCATCTGGATACCGCTCACAGAAAATATACAGGGCAGCTACAACGGTGGCGAGTACTTTGTCTGTGTCGCCGTTGTTTGAAATCGCCATATCGTTTATATCGCCGGTCAGTGGGTCTCGGTCGCCAAACGCAAGGTTAAAAAGGTTAGGCTCTGTGGTTGGTTGAAAGAGAATGACTTTCCGAATAACTCCTTTTGACCCTTCGCTCACGAACTCAAACACTGTCTGATCTTGTCCGGCTTTTAAGGCATACTTGTCAAGTTTCATACGCACAACTGATCGGACCCGGATAGGTTTGTGATCATCCTGCAAAAATGGCAGGAAGTGTTGAGAACAACTTTTGAAACCCCAAAAAACTGGTATCGGGCAAAACCGAAGACCTCGTTTTCGGAATTATCATCGTCATCGTCCTCATGCCCCTCATCGTGGGCGGACTGCTGACCTTCGGTATCTACGCCCTGCGGGGAGAGTATTCCGATGAGGAGTGAGCGAATCGGTATTGACGCTAACGGGAGGTATTTGCGATGGCAGGGCATCGAAGCTCGTCACGCTTGTACCGAAGTTGATTTTGTTTTGTTGCCGAAGATATTTGCAAATGTTCAATAACGAAATGTTACGATGAGAACCATAGCTAAATAGAATTACTGTTGATGAAGTACGTTCCATCACTCCTGCTATTGCAAATATTTTTGTTAGCGGCTGATTTTTGGGACTTCGGTATTCGTGATTTTTTGTTTTACCCTCAGTGATTTAATATGATCAATAATTATTTGCATACTGTTATCGAAATCTTCATTGTCAAATACAAGCCTATTATAGTGTCCATATATTTTTTCAAACATAGCATGAACTTTAATTTCTTCTACCATAATTGGTAAAATCGGAACGTTAAAATTGTGTGCTGTCTCAAGTTCCCAATTGGCTACATCAGAAAACAATATATCATTGTCCATCACATATAAAAATACCCTAGAATTTTTGATGCTTTTTTCTAAAAGCTCTCTCCAATTATCGCCGATCCTTATTTTTTCCTGATCCACGAAAGTAGATATGTCTTCCTTTTGCAAAGTTTTAGAAATTCTTTTCACCAGTTCTTTCTGTTTTCGTTGGTAACTTATGAATACGGGTCGTGGTGAACTAAATAAGTAAATATCTTTATCAACATTCCACTCCCATTTTTTTGGCGTACTGCTATATGTAGTGTTTAGTTTGATTTGCTCAATAATATATTCAAACAATTCGGAGAATGTAATAATGCCGTCTCTATTTGCATCAATGTAATCACTCTTTAGTCCTTTAATCAGAATGTTTGAAAATATTCCTCCTTCTAATGTTTCATATGTAGTTTGGCTTTCGTCACAAGCAGTCAATGCTACTAGTCCATTGGGAAGTCCTCTATTGTTATTAAAAAAAGCACCGCTATGACATGCGTCAATAATAATAATGAAATTTTTACATTTTGATTTGCGAAACTGTGAAAGAATATATTCGGACTCCATACAAGTTGCATCTTTAAAATCAGATTCAGAATCCCTATATAGAAGGAATAAGGATCTGTGATTATCTAAAAGACCATGCCCAGAATAATAAAAAAAAACAACATCATTTTCGTTTGCGTTAAGACTTATTTCAGAAATGGCTTTGCGTGACTCGACTAAGGCGGGATTAATTAGTGTATTTACTTTAAATTTACTAAAAGTAGGATCACTCAATATTTGATTAAATTTTTCGATGTCTTTAATAACACCCCTTAGTGAAGGGATTTTTTTGTCTTCAAAATCTTGAACACCTATTAATAATGCATATTTATTGCTGATTATTTCAGCCTCTGTTTCTTGAACTTCAATATCTATACCCATATTGGTTGTATTCTGTAATGATTAGATTCTTTTCAAATGCCACCTCTAACTATTTTCGAAGTTGAATTAGTTTGCCGCTAACTCTTGAATTGACGCATGTTTGGCACACTTTTGCAAGTATAGAGAAAAGGTCTCACAATAGCTATAATTGCCCTCCACTTGAAGTTAAATTGTTGATATACAGTACATTATGGCTAAATATATCGTTGATCAGGGTTAGGAAAATACAAAATACGTCCTGTACCGACTGTACCTCCAAACCATATCCGACAATATAAAACACGCATTGCGGCAAGCCGCCCGATTCGCTACAACGCCCTCAGCCAAGCGAGTCTAACGGACTTTTGATTTTCTTTAATGACTTCTCACTCACCTGAGTATAGCGCATAGTCGTTTTGATGTCATTATGACCCAGCAACTCCTGAATAAACTTGATGTCAGTGCCATTCTCCAGTAAGTGCCGATGTGTTGGACCAGTAGCAAAGGGGTGGCGCAGGGTATGTACCGTTACGTGTTTTCTGATGCCCGCCTGTTCACAGGCGCGTTTCAGCACCAACTGAATGCTTTTGGCCGAGTAGGTAGGGTGGGGTGGTCGGGTTCTGGCGGACAGTCGCTCTCTTAGTTTTTAGAGATATGATTAAACTCAAATTGAACTGGACTCCGGTAGCCGATACCTGAGTGCTTGCGGACAGGATTGTAATAGTTGTCGATGTAGTCGCCGATCTCAGCACGCGCATCATCTAAACTCAAAAATACACCCGATTCCATTACTTCTGCCTTTAGTCGCGACCAGAATGAC
>JACMPG010000189.1 GCA_014377625.1 Spirosoma sp. | reverse complement strand
TTTTCCCTTCGATCCGACCAATTCAGACGGGCGGGAACTGGCTCAGAACACGTCCTATAAAACGGGCGGCTTCTTCGCCAACTTCGCTACCGACAAACGCCGACGGCTAAATGCAGAGTTCGATGCGTATTCGGGCGGGTATTTCAACGGCAAAAATACCAATCTGGCCGTTACGGCACAGTACCGGTTTCAGCCCTACGGTGCCCTCAGCGTTGTGGCTGACTACAACAATATCCGGTTGCCGGAGCCGTACAAGTCAGCCGAATATTTGCTGGTCGGTCCGCGTGTGGACGTAACGTTTTCGCGCAGTATTTTCCTGACTACGTTCATACAGTTCAATAATCAGACCAACAACGTGAACCTGAACGCCCGGCTGCAATGGCGGTACGCGCCCGTCTCTGACCTGTTTGTGGTGTATCAGGAAAACTACCTGCCCGGCACGTTCGGCAGCAAAAACCGCGCACTGATCCTGAAACTATCGTACTGGCTGAACGTCTGACCCTACGCGAGATACGGCAAATACGGCTCCAGCTTGTCGGTATCGCGGAAGGCAATTACGTTCTGCAGTTTGCTACGGTAAGCGTCGTAGCGGAGTTCGACGTAGAAGTCGCGGAGGTTATAAAGCAGGAAAATAGCGTCATCCTCGTAGCGGTTGGCCAGAATGTCGCCCGAGAAATAGAGCGTATCGAGTTGCTGTTGGGCGGGGAGTTGAGTAAAATCGGCAGGTTGCATACGAGTACGGGATTGATGGGCGAAATTCGCCAGAATCTGCCGACGATACAACGCAGGTATAGTATAGAGTTATCGGAGTTATGCCGTACAAGTAAAATAGCCTAACCCTAATCAGCTGATTTTCACTTCGCGGCCCGTCCGGGCGGCTTCGTAAATAGCTTCCACAATTTTAATGTCACGCAGTCCTTCGTCGCCGGGTACCAGAACGGGCTTGTTCTGCATAATCGCCAGGGCGTCGTTATCCATCTGCTGCGTTTGCTGGTACGGCGCGGCATAGGCGTGTTCAATGATGCCGCTGCCGCCTTTACCGTTCCAGCTTCCTTTCAGGCCGTTGTAAGCAGAGTAGGGTTCCATGCGTAGTTTTCCTTTTGAGCCGGTCACGTCCAGAAAGTTCATGTTCATGCCGTAGCTTGACTGCACTGCCGCCCGCGCCCCGCTGGGGAAAATCAACTGCGCCATGCTGGTTTCGTCCAGTCCGTTTTTATAGACGTCGGGTCGGGTGGTGTATTGCTGCGCCGTTACGGCAATGGGTTCTTCGCCAGTGGCCAGCCGCGCGCCCTGCAATACGTACACACCCATGTCGTACATGACGCCCCCGCCCATTTCCTTTTTCTGTTTCCAGTGATCGGTACGTCCATCGTAGTAGCCTGCTGAGCAGCTCACCAGCTGGATATCGCCAATTTTACCGTCGCGGAGCGTTTTTACGTATTCCTGTGTGTTGGGTTCGTGGTGCAGCCGGTAGCCTACGGTCAGCACCCGCTTGTTCTTTTTACAGACGTCGATCATGTTCTGGCATTCGGTTGCCGTTACGGCCATCGGCTTTTCTACCCACACGTGCTTACCCGCCTTAGCCGCCTTCACTACGTATTCTTCGTGCATGGATGGGGGAAGTACGACATAGACCACGTCGATATCGGGGTTATTGGCAATCTGATCGAAGGTCTGGTACGAGTAAATGTTTTTATCGGGAATGTTGTACTGCTTTTTCCATTTCTCGGCTTTGGCGGGCGTACCGGTCACGATGCCGGCGAGGTAGCAGTGTTTAGTATTTTGCAAAGCCGGAGCCAGCAAATCGGTACTGTAATAGCCCAGACCCACGAGCGCTACGCCCAGTTTATCCTTTTTGGGCGACGTAGCCGACAGCAAAACATGGGGCGAAAAAGCGGCTGCGACAGTGGTCAGAGCGGTAGACTGAAGAAAATTCCGGCGAGTCGGCATAGTTCGTTTACAATCAGCGTTTACGTATCGAGGAAAGTTATTTACCGCCCAAACTTACCGTCTGTAGCTAATACGGTCAGTAAGACAGTCGGGGTTTACACCTTTGATTACCGTGCTAAAATAGCTAACTTCCCGTTTCTAACATACTTCTTACTTTCTCTTTCTGAACGATGCAAAGACGTTCTGCCCTCAAAAACGTGGCCGTGGCCTTTGGCGGTCTGATTAGCTTACCCGCCTGGGCGTCGGGCTGGACTGCCGAATCGCTCGGCTCCGTCGCCACCCTATCCCTCGACCAGGAAAGCCTGCTGGCTGAAATTGTCGAGACGTTTATCCCCGAAACCGATACACCGGGAGCCAAAGCCACGAACGTCCACAAATACGCCATGCGCATCATCCGGGACTGTTACGGGCCAGCTGCGCAGCAGTCGCTGGAGCAGGGCCTCGCTCTGACCGATGCTACGGCGCGGCAGCTACATGGCAAAGGCTTTGCCGATGGCGACGCCACCCAGCGCATGGCCGTACTGACCATTATGGCGGCCTCCACCGACCCGGCAGGAAAAGCGTTTGTCGAACTGATGAAGCCGTTGACTATTAGGGGCTACACCAGTTCGGAGTATTATCTGGTAAACGTGAAGAAATACGTAATGGCACCCGGTTTTTACCACGGCTGCGTATCCATTCCGGCATAAATAAGCTCGATTCACCTCCTGATTTTCAAGCATTCTATCTCTGCATTCCATGTCTTTTCTAAATATAAATTCCGTTAAAGACCGCACCTACGACGCTATTGTCATTGGCTCCGGCATATCGGGCGGCTGGTCCGCTAAAGAGCTTACCGGCAAAGGCCTGCGTACACTCGTGCTGGAGCGGGGCCGCGACGTCAAGCACATTGTGGATTACCCTACTACCATGATGGAACCCTGGCAGTTTGACCACCTCGGTTCGCTCAATAAAGACTACATAGACGCCAACCCCGTTGCCAGCCGCTGCTACGCTAACCGGGAAGACGCCAATCATTTTTTCGTTAAAGACGCCGAACACCCCTACGTACAGGAAAAACCCTTTGACTGGATTCGTGGCTACCAGACGGGCGGTAAATCGCTGATGTGGGCGCGGGGTACGCAACGCTGGTCGCAGTACGACTTTGAGGGTCCCGCCCGCGACGGCTTCGCGGTGGAGTGGCCGATCAACTACGCCGACCTGGCTCCGTGGTACAGCTACGTAGAGAAATTTGCCGGCATTTCGGGCAACAAAGACGGCATCGACGCCCTGCCCGACGGCGAATTCATGAAACCCCATGAGCAGTCGTGCGTGGAGAAGCACTTCGGCAGCGAAATGGCGAAGCACTACAACGGCACGCGCCCCGTCATCATTGGTCGCTGTGCGCACCTGACCGAACCAAAAGCTATTCACTACCAGCAGGGGCGGGCGCAGTGCCAGAACCGGTCGCTCTGCCAGCGGGGCTGTCCCTACGGCGGGTATTTCAGCAGCAACGCCAGCACCCTGCCCTGGGCCGCCAAAACCGGCAAGATGACCCTTCGGCCCGACTCCGTCGTTCACTCGATTATCTATGACGAAGCGAAAGGCAAGGCATCCGGGGTACGGGTTATCGATGCCAATACCAAACAGATGACCGAGTATTACGCCCGGATTATCTTTGTCAATGCCGCTACGCTGAACTCTAACCTGATTTTGCTCAACTCCACCTCGAAGCGGTTCCCCAACGGGCTGGGCAATGACAGCGGACTACTGGGCAAGTACGTGGCGTTCCACAACTTCCGCACCACGATCTCCGGCGAACACGAGGGTTTTCAGGATACGACCACCGAAGGCATCCGGCCCAATGGCAGCTACATTCCGCGTTTCCGCAACGTGAAGAAGCAGGAAACTGATTTTCTGCGCGGCTACGCTGCCGGGTTCAGTGCCTACCGCGGTACCAACGCCGACACCTCCGGCATGGGCGAAGACCTGAAAGCAAGCCTGATGAAACCAAAGTACGACAACTGGCGGGCCGGGTCGCATATGATGGGCGAAACTATCCCGAAAGAATCCAACTACGTCCGGCTCGATCCTACCCTGACTGATCCCTGGGGTATTCCGCAGTTGAATATCTCGGTAGCTTACGACGACAACGACGAGAAAATGATCCGGGATTTTCATGAGCAGATGACTGAAATGATGACCTTAGCGGGCTTTATCAACATTCAGACGCACGACAAACCCGATAAAGCACCGGGGCTGGACATTCACGAGATGGGGGGCGTTCGGATGGGTAAAGACCCCAAAACATCGCTGCTCAATAAGTGGAATCAACTGCACAGCTGCAAAAACGTGTTCGTTACCGACGGGGCCTGCATGACCTCGACCTCCACGCAAAACCCGTCGCTTACCTTCATGGCCATCACCGCCCGCGCGGCCGATTTCGCCGGGAAAGAGATGAAACGGGGGGTGTTGTAGTCCTGTTTACACAGAGGAAGGGAGATTAACACAGAGTATATGGAGGAAAATTCTCTCTGTTTTCGCTGTGTTAATCTCCCTTCCTCTGTGTTAAAGTAATTTTCACCCCACTCCAATGGGGAACGCCTTATTTTTGCAGTATGTCTAAGAACGTCAATATCGGGCTGGTGCAGATGAGCTGCGTAGCCGATGTGGAAACCAATATTCAGAAAGCCATAACCGGCATTCGCGAAGCGGCTCAGCAGGGGGCGCAGATTGTCTGTTTGCAGGAGTTATTCACCTCGCTGTACTTCTGCGACGTGGAAGACCACCACAATTTCAGACTGGCCGAAGCCGTTCCCGGCCCCACCACCAATCGGCTGGCCGCCGTGGCGGGCGAGTTGGGCGTGGTCATTGTGGCGTCGCTGTTTGAGAAGCGGGCGCAGGGGCTGTACCACAACACCACCGCCGTGCTGGACGCCGATGGCAGCTACCTCGGCAAGTACCGCAAAATGCATATTCCCGACGATCCGGGTTATTACGAGAAGTTTTACTTCACCCCCGGCGATTTAGGCTATAAAGTCTTCGACACGAAATTTGCCCGGATTGGGGTGTTGATCTGCTGGGATCAGTGGTACCCCGAAGCCGCCCGGATTACGGCCCTGATGGGAGCTGAACTACTGATTTATCCCACGGCCATCGGCTGGGATACCAGCGAGCCGGACCCCGCCCAAAACATCGAACAGTACAATGCGTGGCAGACCATTCAGCGGAGCCACGCCATTGCCAACGGCATTCATGTGGTGGCCATAAACCGCGTGGGCCGCGAAGCCGATCAGCAGTTCTGGGGCGGCTCGTTCGTGGCCAATCCGTTCGGTTCGCTGCTGTATCTGGCCCCGCACGACGAGGAAACGGTACACGTACAAACCATCGATCTGGCTCTAACCGACAAGTACCGCACCACCTGGCCGTACTTCCGCGACCGGCGTATTGACTCGTATCAGCCCATTACGAAACGGTACATTGACGAGTAAAAGGGGGAAAGGGTGTATTGCTGACGCCGATTCTATTTACACCGTGCACCTCATTTTACACCCTTTTTTACCCTTTTATTTTGAAACGTCCGATGAAATTTTTGCTATTGGGTACCGCCGTTGTCTTTGCTGGTGCAGGGATCTGGCTAAGCCGGTCATCTGCCCTACCCAAACCCACTGCCGCTTACCAGCAGGGGTCATTGCCAGCACAGACATCCCTTACGTCTACACCCCGCGCCCGCTTTACGCCTACGCCACCCACGCGCCGGGGCTATTACAACATTGACGTTGTGGGCGATTTTACGCTGCCCGCAACCAAAAGACTGATTTTTTCCGGAGCCGGACGAAATCTGCACGTGCAGCAGGACTGGAGTAAACTATTCCGACGGGGCTTTTCGTCCATTGAACAGGGTCGGATGGTACGTAAAGAGGAAATATGGAGCGACGGCTTTCCACCTAAAGGCTGGCACAGCCGACTGAAGCAAAGTCAGCGCGCAATTGTTCTCTATGGCGATTATTTTGTTCAGAATTTCGGGCTGGACTGGGCCAGAGAAAGTACCCATGCCTCAAACACAACCTACCGCGTTCTTCCCTCGCCCAACGCCCGACCCAGCCGTAATACCGTTTACCAGTCCGCAATGGAGTTACAGGGTGGTTGCGTGGGCTTTGGCGACTGCCCGCCCGGCGGCATGAAAAGCACATACGGCATGATGTTTATTGATATCGAAAACGACATGGGCAAAGTAGGTGACCGACAGGAACAAGCCAATCTCTTTACCTATCTATTCAGAACGATAAAGGAAAATGTAAGCAGCCAGACCGAGGTCGGAGCTATTGGTCCGTACCCGCACTATAGTATGGGCTATTCGAGGAAGGAAGATTACCAGGCCACCCCCGAGTGGCTCTGGACCGCCAAAGCGCAGCAAACTGCCACCAGCCAGCAACGGGGTATGCCCAATGATATAGTGGGCAAATCTTTTGCTGACTACGCCGATTTTCAAATGCCGGGTAATTACTACGTTTATCCCGATTTTGATTATACCATCGATCACTCCGCCAACAATGGTCGTCACTGGCTGGCATCGTTGTTGAGTGAGCAGGAAGTGAACGGTAAATTATCACCTAAAAGGCGGATTGCCTGGCAGTGGCTCTTCAATACGCAGAGTGCCGCTTTTGATCGCAGTATTGAGGCCGAGAACGCGGCCCCGCCAGCTATTGCAGAAGGTATGGGCGTATTTTACTGGTTTACGGGTGCTTACGGTGCCGTTCTCTGGGACGATCACTGGGATCTGACACCTAACACGCGGTCGCCCAATGATCTGGCGCGGGGCGGCACCGGCAACGACCGGCACTACGCCTGTTACGAGCATTATGTTCACGGCCTGTGGAGGCTCTTCAAACACCACGGCGATGTATTCAATGGCCGCGAAACCTACCTGAACGAGAATACAGAATGCTCTTACGATGGCGGACAAACGTGGTATAAGTACAACGCTAACCAGCTCAAAACCCATAATCTGCCGTTTGTGCGGGCTATTGTCAACGGCGATCAGATACTGGTGGCCGCCACGCAGCCCTACGCACAGCCTGGCAAGTCAGGCAGCGTAATGCTGCGCTACGTACAGAACGGCTACCAGTTTTATACCACGATTCCGCTAAAGAGCGACGAAATTTACGTAGGCCGTGCCACCATGCGCCCCTAATAAGCGTACTTCGTTCAGTTAATTTACGGGCATCACTCCATAACCGATGAATCTGGGTATTGAAATTGGCGGCACAAAACTACAACTCGTTACCAGCAATCTGACCGGCCATATCGACCAGCGGTTTCGTTACACCGTTGATCCTGAGCGGGGTGCCAGTGATATTTTGCAGCGTATTGCCGATACCATCGTACAACTTACCGAACTTCCGCAAAACATCGGCGTGGGTTTTGGCGGGCCGCTCGACTGGCAAACCGGACGTATTGCCAACTCACATCAGATAGCCGGATGGGCGGGGTTCGAGCTGGCCGACTGGCTGCAACAGCAAGTACCGGGTGCGCACGTACGAATCGAGAACGACGCCAATGTGGCCGCGCTGGCCGAAGCCCGGCGCGGTGTAGCCACAGGCTTCCGAACGGTTTTTTACGTAACACTGGGCAGTGGCGTTGGCGGTGGCCTGATTATGGACGGTCAACTATATCACGGAGCGGCACCGGGCGAAGCCGAAATTGGTCATCTCTGGCTCGTACCACCCGGCGTAGACTCGCCCGGCAAATCCACGCCAGGACAAACACTCGAACAAACCGTTTCGGGCTGGGCCGTTGACCGGCAAATCCGGGACCTGCTGCCGCAACTTCCCGATGACTCTGCACTAAAGAAACTGGTACTGGAAGCACAGCGCACCAATGACACCCCCGACCGGCTGGCGCGGTTTCTGCACCCGGCTTACGAGAAAAGTGACCCCGTAGCACGGATGCTGATCGAGCAGATTGGTTCGGTGCTGGCGTTGGGGCTGTCGCACGTAGTACATTTGTTCCATCCCGACGCCATTGTGCTGGGGGGTGGCCTGTCCGGCATTGGCGAGCCATTACGGGCGGCTGTCCGGCAGGCATTACCGCGCTTCGTAATGCTCTCGTTCCAGCCCCCCCCGGTAGTGTTACTGGCCAAACTCGGCGAAGACGCCGTACCTGTTGGCGCGTTGGAATTAGTTATGAATCATTCAAAAAAATGACCCTCCCCTACTTTCAGCAGTATATAAAGCGGCAGCAGGCCGTGTATGAGGCCATTCCGCTGAAACAGGTGGAACACATCATCAACCTCATCAAAAAGTGCCGCGATGAAGACCGGCAGTTATTTGCATTTGGTAACGGCGGCAGTGCCTCCAACGTATCGCACTTCATCACCGACCTCGGCAAGAGCGCGTCTGATAAACTGGTGAGTCAGGACGGTGGCAAGCGGTTTCGGTGTATGTCGCTGAACGAAAACCTGTCGTGGATTACGGCCATTGGCAACGACTACGCCTACGAAGACATCTATCTGCGCCAGCTCCAGAACTACGCCCGGCCCGGCGATGTAGTGCTGACCCTTGGCGTTAGCGGCAACTCGCCCAACGTAGTCAAAGCCGTTGAATGGGCCAACGCAAACGGCCTGACTACCATCGGCCTGGTGGGTGGCAAACGGGGCCGCATTGCCGACATCGCCCACGAGGTCATCGTTATTGACGACACCCATTATGGCCGGGTCGAAGACGCCCAGATGACCATTTGCCACCTGATTTGTTATGGATTTATAGAAGGGTAGTCACGAATACCGGTCATTGCGCCAGGGGTAGGCGGTGTCCGAGTAGCCGCGTTCTTCCCAGAAGCCGTGTTTGTTTTTGGTCAGGAACTCGATACGCTTGATCCACTTTGAGCCTTTCCAGGCGTAAAGCTGGGGCGTAATCATGCGCAGCGGGCCGCCGTGTTCGCGGGTCAGGGGCTGACCGTCGGCGGTGTGAACCAGCAGGACATCGGGTTTCAGGGCTTCTTCGAGCGATACGTTGGTTGCGTAACCGTCGTATCCGTAGCACATCACGTGCGTAGCCGAACCTTTGGGGTCGACCAGCGCAGCCAGGTCCATAAACCGAACGCCCACCCAGGGCACATCTAAGCGTGACCAGGTCGTGACGCAGTGAAAATCACTGGTATCTTCTATTTGAGGCAGGGCCATCAGGTCATCCCATTTGAGCCGCGTCGGGTGGTTTACTTCCCCGTCAATGTTGAGCTGCCACTTGTCGAGCGGAATGTCGGGCTGGTAGCCGAGGTCCAGCACGGGCCACTTGGTTGTAACGGTCTGCCCCACCGGAACCGCTGGCATACCGTGGCGGTTGAGCGGGCCGGAACCGCGCGGCTTTAGGTCGGTGACAGACGGCGTTTGGGCCATCTTCTCCTCAAACCGACGCTTTAGCTTCATCCGGGCGTCGATAATCCGGTCCTGTTTTTCGTTCGCTTCCATACCGTTATTCGGGTTATTTGAATTTGTAGCCCGGACGTCCGGGCTACATCAACAACACATCAGCCAACCTCACAACAAAACCTTCGCTATGTCCTGCCAGGATTTTACGCGCCGAAACCCAGTGTCTTCGCGGTTATGCAGGGCATCGAAGAGCAGGCCCTCGCCCTGAAACGTGCGCAGGTTACGGGGCATATCATCAATGAGGTAGGCGGTATTCAGAATGCTTTTATCGCCCATAAACACGTAGTTTCGCCACGAAATGGCCGGAAAGTACTCGTGTAGCCAGTCCCATTTTTCGCGTAGTGAGTTGGGGAACTCCTGAGCCGCCGTGGCAATAAATATTTCGTAGCGTTCCATCAGGTCGGCCATTACGTCCTGCGCCCCTTCCATGACCGGAATATCGCGAAAGAAGCCCGGCTCATACACCCGCTGCGAAATAGCCCGGTATTCATCTTCATCGAACAGTTCGTGAAAGGACTTCTCCTTCAGTTCATCAAGCGTGTAGCGGGGCATTTCGCCTTCCAGATACAGGCGAACGAATTTGGCGTGGGTGTCGGCCATGACATCATCCATGTCGATTGCAATGCGTTGTTTCATCTGAACCAGGATTTTTACAGAATTAAAAGGATGTCTGAACCAAGATTTTTACAGGATTTCTGAACCAGGATTTCAGTAAGATTCAAACGATTAACAGGACCATCCGGCGTCAGCAAATCCTGTGAAAATCCTGGTTCAAGATGGTTCAGGATGGTTCAGACCACTGCTCCAGATAATCGGCTACACGCCGGACAAACTGACCGCCCAGCGCACCATCCACTACGCGGTGATCGTAGGAATGCGAGAGGAACATAAGTTGCCGAATACCGATAAAATCGCCCTGTGGAGTCTCCACTACGGCGGGTTTCTTGACAATAGCCCCAAACGCCATGATGGCCACCTGCGGCTGCATAATGATGGGTGTCCCCATGAGATTACCAAATGTGCCGATGTTGGAGATGGTGTAGGTACCACCCGCCAGATCATCGGCGGTAAGTTTGTTCTCACGGGCGCGTCTGGTCAGGTCATTCACGCGCTTCGTGAGGCCCACAAGGTTATACTGATCGGCATTATGAATAACCGGCACAATCAGATTACCACTCGGTAACGCCACCGCCATGCCGATATTGATCGCTTTTTTTACCACAATCGAATCGCCCTCGACCGAGACGTTAATCATCGGAAAGTCCTGGATGGCTTTTACGATAGCCTGTACCAGAATGGGCGTATAGGTCAGATTTTCGCCGGTCTTCTGCTTAAACGCTTCCTTCTGGCGCGACCGCCACTCGACCACGCTGGTCATATCGGCTTCGACAAACGAACTGACGTGGGGCGAAATCTGCTTGGATTCCACCATCCGCTGCGCAATCAGTTTCCGCATCCGGTCCATCTGCACAATGTCAGTCTGACCGTTCAGCGAAGACGTCGATTTACTTTGGGCAACGTTCTTTTGCTGAGGCTCCGCCGTTGCCACACTACCTGTTGGAACGTTGGTAGTTACCTGCTGACCACTGCCTGCCGCTGCTCGCTGCTCTTTGTTTTTGAGGTAGTCGAGCATGTCTTTTTTCGTGACGCGGTTTTCGCTGCCGGAGCCGGGAACGCGGTCAAGTTCGGCGCGGTTGATGCCTTCTTCTTTGGCGATGTTCAGCACTAAGGGCGAGTAAAACCGGTCGGCAAACACCGGCGCGTCGCCCGCCAGCGTAGTGGGCGAGGTAGCTACAGCTTTGGTGGGGCGGCTGCTCATGGCCACAATACTCGTTTCGAGTTCGCGGGCTGATTCTGACACCTCCGTCTGCGACGCTTCTGGTTCAGGAACATTCGCTACGTCGCCCACGCCAACGGGTGTTTGATTCGGATTTATCTGTTCCGTTGCTGTCGATGGCGTGTTCTGAGCCGGTGCGATATCGTTGCCAACGGTCTCTTCGGTTTCAAGCCGGGCAATGGGCGCGCCAATGGCCACTACGTCGCCATCTTTTACCAGCAATTCTTTCAGAATACCACTTTGCGGAGCTGGTACTTCCGTATCGACTTTATCGGTCGCTACTTCCAGCACCGACTCGTCGGCTTCCACACGGTCGCCGGGCTGTTTGAGCCAGGTGATGACCGTGCATTCCATTATACTTTCGCCCATTTTGGGCATTACCATGTCGATGAGCATAATTTCTGATTGTGAATGAGTGCCGGAATGGAATTGAACGATAGAATGAATGAATAATTAACGGGCGTACCAGACCTCATTCTATCATTCACTCATTCTATTATCCACAATTGTTTCCCGCAACAAATTTAACACATAGGTAGTCGTTAGCTGAATGTTCTGGTCACGGTAAGGGCCAAGTTTAAGCAAGCGGGTAACGATACGCTGATCGGTCGAGACGGCAATCCAGATCGTGCCGACGGGTTTGTTGGGCGTACCGCCGTCGGGTCCGGCAATGCCGCTGGTAGCAATGCCAACATCGGCGTTGAGAACCTTCCGAACGCCCTCGGCCATTTGGGTAATGACCACTTCACTCACGGCACCCACCTGCTGAATCGTCTCCGCCGAAACACCCAGCTGATTGATTTTTACGTCGTTGCTGTAGCTGACAATACTCCCTAAGAAATAGGCCGACGAGCCGGGAACGCTTGTGATGCGCGACGCCACGTAGCCACCAGTACAACTTTCGGCGGTGGCAAGCGTCAGTTTTTTATCCATCAGCAACCGGCCAATGACCGTTTCGAGTTCGTCGGCGTCGTAGCCATAGACGTGTTTACTGATAAGCGGCATCACCTTCGCTACTTCATTGGCCAGTTCGCGGTCCAGCGTGGGTTCATCGGTGCCGGTGGCCGTGAGCCTGAGCCGCACCTGACCGAAATGGGGCAGATACGCCAGTTTGATGTGGGGCGGCAGGTTATCTTCCCAATCGGCAATGCGCTCAGCCAGAAACGACTCGCCAATACCCACCGTCCGAATCATCTTGTGCTTGATAATGGGCGGATCAAACCGTTCTGTCAGCTTTGGCAGCACCCGATTGCTCATCAGGTGCTTCATCTCAAACGGCACCCCCGGCAGGGATACATATACCGTATTGTCCTGCTCGAACCACATGCCCGGCGCCGTTCCCCAATCGTTTTGCAGATATACCGCGTTGGCGGGCAGATCGGCCTGACCTCGGTTGATCTCGGTAATTTCGCGTCCCCGTTTCTCGAAAAAATCCGTCACCAGCGCCAGCGCGTCGGGGTTGCGTACCATGCCGACGCCGAAGTATTTGCAGAGGGTTTTCTTGGTGATGTCGTCTTTGGTAGGGCCCAGTCCACCGGTGATAATGATAACGTCGGCGCGCTGATGGGCTTCGTGGAGAATCTGCAAAATGGCCTCGCGCTGATCGCCGACGGAGGTTTTGCGTACTACGCGGATACCGATGTTTGTGAGTTCGGTACCGATCCAGGCGGTATTGGTATCGGTAATCTGTCCGAAGAGAATTTCGTCGCCGATGGTGACAACTTCGGCGCGGATGGTGTTGGTCATAAGTAATGTGAAGGTACACTCCACGAGTTTGGCCGGGCAAGTTCGTTAAACTATCGACACTGGCGGCCATCAAACCGATTATGAAACGAATGCAAAACAGGAACACAATAGTTGGGCTGGCGGTTTGTCTGACCGCTCTGTTCGTCCAGCCTACGCTGGCGCAGGACACTACCAAAACCAGCACCGGTACAGAGCAAACCCAACCCCCAGCGCCCAAACGCGGCTTTTTTGGCCAGCTACTCGATCAGGTCATCACCACCACGTCGTCGGGCGGTGGGCTGAGCAGTGGCGATATTGCCTCGGGCTTACGCGAAGCACTGACCAAAGGCATCAGCAAAGGTTCTGACCAGGCGTCGGCCCTGAATGGCTATTACAAAAACCCGCTGTTGCGCATTGCGTTCCCGCCCGAAGCCCAGAATGTAGCCGACAAACTCCGGCAGTTGGGCTTCAGCAAGCAGGTCGACAAATTTGAACTGTCGCTGAATCGGGCCGCCGAAGATGCCGCCAAAAAAGCCAAACCCGTATTTGTGAAAGCCATTACGTCTATGAGCATCGGCGACGCGGTTGGTATTCTGCGCGGGCAGAATGACGCGGCTACGCAGTATCTGCGCCGGACGTCAGGTCAGGAACTGGTACGCGAGTTCACGCCGATTATCGACAGTACGCTGGCCAAAAACAACGTCACCCGCTACTACGCCGACCTCACAACGATCTACAACCGCCTGCCGTTTGTGCAGCGCGTAAACCCTAACCTGACCGAATACGCCACCAACCGCGCCGTCGATGGTTTGTTCGTGCTGGTAGCGCAGGAAGAGCAGAAAATCCGCGAGAACCCTTTGGAGCGCACAAGCGAGTTACTGAAGCGGGTCTTCGGGAGCAGGTGAGGTTTCTTTTTTTAGACACAGAGCTACACGGAGAAGCACAGAGTTTCACGGAGGTCTCTTTTTACTCTTTTTTCTCTGTGAAACTCTGTACTTCTCCGTGTAGCTCTGTGTCCCAAAAAACCCTTCGTAACTTTGCCGAATGAAAAAGTCTGATATCAACTTCTCGGTTGAACTCGATAACGAGAACGTACCCGAAAAAATCTACTGGGACGCTACCGATAACCCTAACGAGGGCCTGGGCGACACGCGGGCCATTGCCATTTCACTCTGGGACCATTACCACAACAGTACGCTCAAGATTGACCTCTGGACTAAAGACATGGAGGTGGTGGATATGAAGCGGTTTCTGATTGAAATCATGAGCGGTCTGGCCGATACCGCCCTCAGTGCTACCAATGATCAGAATATGGCCAACGACATCGAGAACACCTGCCGGACCCTCAGCAAACGGCTCGACGAAGAGATCAAAGCCCAGAAGAAGGAGTCCTGAACTATATGTACGTAAGTAGATCGGTCAAAATAGATTAGAGTACTATAAGAAGCCGATTTTGTCATGCTGACGAAGGACGTATCTCTTTGCAGTAACGAAACGATTTAAATAGAGATACGTCCTTCGTCAGCATGACAAAAACAACCCGGCGCATTCTTCGTGATCTATCTTTAACTTACACTACACCTAATTCCGGTCGTTTTTTTGCTGTATATCGTACACCAAACCCTGACCCTGTTATTCATGAAACATATTGTTCTTTTCCTGCTCTTCGCTCAGATTGCCTACGCCCAGAAACCGGGCGGTATTGCCTTTAAAACCAGTCCATTAGCTTCTGTATTTCAGGAAGCACGGCGCACGGGCCAGCCCGTATTTGTGGAGGTATATTCGCCGACCTGTCATGTGTGCGAGAGTTTTATTCCGACGCTGAACGATGCGCGGGTCGGCAAGTTCTACAACAGCAAATTCGTCAGTACCAGAGCCGACATTAATCTGCCCTCTACGCGGGCATTTCTGGACAGCCGTCAGTTGTTTGTGCCATCGCTGCCGCTGTTTCTGTACTTCGACCCGCAGCAGAATCTGGTGCATTTTGCCATGAGCAATAACTCGACCGACGAAGTGATCCGGCACGGTACCAACGCACTGAACCCGCAAACGCGCAGTCAGACCATGAAATTGCGGTATCAGCAGGGCGAACGATCCGGCAATTTCCTGATCGACTACGCCATGTTTGGGCGCGTCACCAAAGATACCGTTGCTAACATGGCCGCCATGAACGACTACGCCAAACAGCAATCGGCGGCTACGTTTGCGAACCAGACCAACTGGCTGGCCCTGCAAAAACTCGTGCTGGACTACGAAAACCCCATGTTTCAATACATGCTGGGCCATCTGGACCAATACCGCAAAGCTTACGGAGCCGAGCCGGTAAAGAACGTAGCTGAGAATATCCTGATGTCGTCGCTGTACAGCGGGCGCGGGGCAAAATACCCGATCAATAAGATTCTTGAAATCCGGCAGGGGCTGGCTAAGCTGGGTATAGATTCGAAGGTTGCCGCCAACCGGACGCTGCTGCCCGAAGTAAACGCGTATTTCCGGGCCGGTCAGACTGCCAAAGCCGTTGAGCGGATGGACGGTCAGGTGAATTCCAACCAGCTCACAGCACCGGAGTACATCTATATTTCGCGACTCTTCAACCGAAACAGTCCCGATGCTTCCGACGTACCAACCGTAACGAAATGGATTAACAAGGGGCTGGCCCTGAACCCCAGCCCAAAAGAACAGGCCGACCTCCGTGCCGAACTGGCTACGGCCAACAAGCGTAAATAAAAGTTATTCTGGCCGTTTCGCCGTATTTTTGTCCTGTAGTTTTCCATTCCGCCCGTCGCCGGTCTGCTCTGTCAGCCTGTAACGGGCGGAATGGTCCGTTTTAGCCCATTGGTTGACCGGATTTTATCTAATTTTATCACCTTTGTATGCAGTCGTTTTTTGAACCAACCCAACTCGAACTAATGGCCAAGACCCCGTCCAAAGCCCATCCATGGCACGGCATATCGCCCGGCGAAAATGCCCCCAACGTCATTACGGCCTTCATCGAGATTGTACCGACCGATACCGTCAAATACGAAATCGATAAAGAATCGGGCTATTTGAAAATTGACCGGCCCCAGCAGTACTCCAACATCGTACCGGCCCTGTACGGTTTTGTACCGCGTACGTTCTGCGGTGAGCGCATTGCCCGGCTGGCGTCCGAACGGTCAGGAATGACCATCCGCGAGGGCGACGGCGACCCGCTCGACATCTGCGTGCTGACCGAACGCGAGATTACCCACGGCGACATTCTGCTCCAGGCTATTCCGATTGGTGGGTTCCGGCTTATTGACAAGGGCGAAGCCGACGACAAGATTATTGCGGTCCTGAAAGGCGATTCCATGTATGGCCAGTACAACGACCTGAGCGAACTGCCCGAAGCGGTGGTAAAACGGCTTCAGCATTATTTCCTGACCTACAAAAACCTGCCCGACGAGCCCGCCCTTATGGAACTGGCCAACGTCTATGGCCGCGACGAAGCCCGCGAGGTAATCCAGACCTCGATGGACGACTACGCCAATATGGTTTAACAACGCCTAAGCATAAAAATACCGCGCTGATAACGATCATCGCGGTATTTCTTGTTT
>JACMPG010000188.1 GCA_014377625.1 Spirosoma sp. | reverse complement strand
GTTTGCAAAACAGTCCTGCGTAGGGTAATATTACGGTTAGAAACTCGCTGGGAAGCTGGGGCATATAGACCTAAGTTTGGCGACCCAAATCTACATATCAAAGCCCTAGCGGGCTTCTTTCAAAAGGCTAAAGTCAAGCTACCAGCGGGTGCGTTTATTCGGGTTCACAAATCATACCTCGTTGCGCTGGATAACATTACCCGTATCTCAACCCGGTACGTGACGGTCCATGAGCAGCAGATACCACTCGGAGCTACATACCGCGAACAGGTTGAGAAAGCGTTACGTAATTAAACAACATTGGGGAGGTTTGTTGGCTAATTAGTGTGTTCATTTATTTTAGAGATTGTTTGTTAAGTAGTTAGACGAGCTGGAATGGTGGCCAAAAGTGGGGAACTATCTTTGTTAAGTTGTAACTTAAAGACTACTTAACCGTATGCGTACCTTCTCTGACCACGAACTGGTTGCTCATTATGTGGCCACCAGCCATGACCAGTATTTTGCCCAGCTTTATACCCGCCACCGGCAGTTGGTTTATCAAAAATGCCTCTTTTATGCGGGCAATACCGACGACGCCGATGACTTTGTTCAGGAGATTTTCGTGCGGCTCACGCATAAACTGAAAGGCTTTAAGGGCGAGGCCAAGTTCACTACCTGGCTGCATACCGTTACCGTCAACTACTGCATCGATCAACTGCGTAAACGGCAACAGAAACAGGCGAAGTGGCGAATGTACATGCTCGATTCGCAATACGTAGGTGAACACAGCACTACTGCCGATGAATCGCACTTCCGGGTGTTTGAGCGGGTGTTGCGGCAGCTTCCAACCCATCAGCGCGACCTGCTTCTGGCCAAATACGAAGATGATACGCAGATCAAAGACCTGGCCAATCAGAAAGACCTGACGTCAAGTGCGGTGAAGATGCGCATCAAACGCGCCCGCGACCATGCCCGTAATCTCTACGACCGGATTCGGGCCGAAGAAGAATGTTAGGATTGTGTAAACGCGGTTTGGGCGTCTGGTCGTAACTTGCCCCCATGTTTGCTTTAGACCAACTTCTTCGTTTACATATCCGCTCGCTGACGCCCTACTCGTCGGCCCGTGATGAATACACCGGCACAGAAGGCGTTTTTCTGGACGCCAACGAAAATCCCTACGGCTCGGCCTCCGGCTCCGGCGATTTCAACCGCTATCCCGACCCGCATCAGCACGCCATTAAGCAGCGGCTGGCTCCCATCAAGGGCGTTCGGCCCGATCAGATTTTCCTGGGCAACGGCTCCGATGAACCCATCGACCTGCTCATCCGCGCCACCTGCATTCCCGGTACCGATAGTATCCTGATCATGCCACCTACCTACGGCATGTACGAAGTGTCGGCAAATATCAATGATGTGGCCGTTACGAAGGTGCCGCTTACCGCTGATTTTCAGGTCAATACCGATGCTGTTCTGGCCTCCATTACCGATACTACGAAACTGATCTGGCTCTGTTCGCCCAATAACCCATCGGGAAATCGCCTTCAGGACGATGCGATATACGCCATTTTACGAGCCGCTAACCAATCGCTGGTGATTGTAGATGAAGCGTATATCGACTTTGCCGACGGGCCGTCCTGGACCACACAACTTGACCAATACCCAAACCTGGTGGTGCTGCAAACGTTCTCTAAAGCCTGGGGGCTGGCGGGGCTGCGGCTGGGTATGTGCTTTGCCCACCCGGAGTTGATTGCCGTCCTGAACCGCATAAAACCGCCGTACAACATCTCGGCCCCCACGCAAACGCTTGCCCTGGAAGCCCTCGATCACGAAGCCGATAAAAACGAGTTTGTCCGGCAGATTCTGGCCGAACGGCAGTGGTTGGCCGACGCGCTGACGGCGGTGCCTTCGGTAGAAAAAATCGAGCCGTCAGACGCTAATTTCCTGCTTGTTCGTTTTGCCGATGCCGCCAGTACGTTTGCCGGGCTGATTGCCGGGCAGGTTATCGTCCGTGACCGTTCGCGGGTAATCCTGTGCGATGGCTGTCTGCGCATAACGGTGGGTACCCGGCCCGAGAACGAGCGACTGCTGGCGGTGCTGCATCATCTGCACCGGCGCGTAGACCGCGCTGAGTTGCCGCTCGGCACAGGTGAAGCCATAACCCGGCCCGAGCTGGTATCCAATGCTTAATCCGTTGAAAAGAAGATTCTTATGAGAAAGACAGGCTATATCCTGACGTTGGTTTTCATTGCCGGACTGGCCACATCCCAACAGGCGCGGGCGCAGTACAACAACTGGTCGGTGGGCTTTCGGGTTGGCGAACCGTCGGGTGTCAACATTCGCAAATATTTCGGCAGTAACCACGCCTTCGACCTCAACGTGGGTACGTATGGCGGGCTGTACGGCAACAAACGCAGCTACCGCAACGGTGAGTACCGTAGTGTGGGACTGTCCGTGCAGGGGCATTATCTGTGGCATAAAGCCCTGACCAGCAGCGAAAGTCTGCGCGGTTACTACGGTTTTGGCGGGCAGGTCAATACGCGCCGGTACTACCCGCCCCGGCTTAATGGTGACTACGAAAACGCGTTGTCTATCGGTGCGTCAGGCATTGGTGGACTGGAGTTTTTTCCAGCCAACAAACCGTATTCGTTCTTTCTGGAAGGCGGTCTCTACGTTGAACTGCTCCAGGCCCCATTCTTCGTTAACCTGAACAGCGGCCTTGGCGTGCGGTATAATTTTTAAGAAGACCCTTTCCCAACCCCATGTTCAAAATCTATAGTTCATCGGCGGGGTCGGGCAAGACGTATACGCTGACAAAAGAATACCTGAAACTGGCTCTTGGGCCGGGCGTTAAAGAGGACTACTTTCGGCATATTCTGGCCGTAACGTTCACCAATGCGGCCGCCAACGAAATGAAAAGCCGGATTCTGGACCGGCTCCGCGACATGGCTGCCGGTCAGGAATCGCCCCTGCTCACCGACCTCGTTACCGAACTCTACGACTGTGCGCCAGGCACGGATGCGTTTACCGTGGCCCGCGCCGAACTCTGCCAGCGGGCCGACCGGGTGTTTAAAACCATCCTGCACCGCTATGCCGATTTTGCCGTGACAACCATCGACTCGTTTACGCAGCGGGTGGTTATGGCGTTCACCGATGAGTTGGGTTTGCCGTACTCGTTCGAGGTCGAGATGGATACCGACGAGACGCTTGAACTGGCCGTTGACAGTATGATCGAGAAGGCGGGCGTGGAGGAGATGGATGAGATCACGACCATCCTGAGCGACTATTTCTCCGACACAGCCGCCGAAGGCAAAAGCTGGAATCAGCTACCCGAAACCCTCCGTGAATTTGGTAAAAACCTGACCTCCGACCAGTTTTACGAAGCTGTCAATGCCGCCCAGGAACTCTCGCCCGCAGCTTTGCGCGTAATTCGTCAGCAGGTGCAGGACTTCAATACGTCTCTCGAAACGGATGTGATTGCTCACGCCCAGCGCGCCTGGCAGTGCATCACCGATGCGGGGTTGAGTGAGGTTGACTTTACGTTTGGTATTGCGGGCGTAGGTGGTTTTTTGAAAGGAGTTGCCGCCGGTGAAGCCCGAAAAGACGCCGGTACGCGGGTTGGTAATGCCATCAACAATGGCCAGTGGTACACCAAAAAAACGCCGTTACCAGTTCAGGGTATCATCGACGATATGGCCGATGAACTGACCGACTGCATCCGGCAGCTGCTGAACGTTCGGAGTGAACGGGGGGAGCAGGCCGCGCTGTTCGACTGTCTGTTGCCGCACCTGCAAAAATTAGCCCTCCTCAAACAGATGCGCATCGAGTTCGATGAGCTGCTGCGCAAAGATGGGCGGGTGCATATTTCCGAATTTAACAAGAAGATTCTGGGCATTGTTGCTTCCGAGCCGGTGCCATTTCTGTACGAGAAACTCGGCGAGAAATACAATCATATCCTCATCGACGAGTTTCAGGATACGTCGCGGCTTCAGTTTGCCAACCTGCTGCCCCTGATCGAAAACGCGCTGGGGGCGCAGCACCTCAACCTCGCCGTGGGCGATGGTAAACAGGCTATCTACCGGTTTCGGGGGGGCGACATGGATCAGATTGTGGCGCTGCACGGCAATGACCTCGACGGCCTGAAACAGGCACATGGTCCCGATACCTTTACCGCCGACCGCATTGGGATGCTGGCTGGTCACCTCACCGGCGAAATCCTGGGTACGAACTGGCGCAGCGCGGCCCCCATTGTTCGATTCAACAACCAGTTTTTTGAGCATACAGCCCGACGATACGATGGCGATCACGCCAAAGTGGCCGACGTATTTGATGCGCAACAGTTGTTTCATCAGCAGGTGTCGCCCCGCGCCAACGAAGCGGGTCATGTGCAGATCGACTTCCTCGCCAAAGACGATGAAACCGGTAAGGACTTAACGGCTGTCATGGTCGATAAAACCGTTGCGCTACTCCAGAAAGCGCTGGCTGATGGTTATCAGTACGGCGACATCGCTATTTTGTGCCGCAAACGGGGGCAGGCCCGGGTCATTGCCAACGCCCTCAACGCCCGCCGGATTCCGCTTACCTCCGCCGATTCGCTTTCGCTGGAGTTTTCGGACCCCGTGAAGTGGATTGTCACGCTGATGCGGCTGTTGCTCAGGCCCGACAACAAACTCCTGCGCTACGAACTGCTGTACCTCTTTCAGCGCGTAGTGCGGGGCGTTTTCCCCGACGATGACCTGACAGCAGAACTCCGTACCGTGGCCGAGACGGGACCCGATGCGGTGTATGATTACCTCACTAAAGAAGGCTTTCTGCTTGATCCCTACGCGCTGGGGCAACTCAATCCCTACGAACTGGCCGAGCGGCTAACGGCACAGTTTGGTTTGTTCGAGCAGGCCGAAAGCAACCCGTTTCTGTTCCGGTTTCTGGACGAGGTGCTGACTTTCAATCAGAAACGCAGCGGCCACTTAGCCGATTTTGTACTCTATTGGGATAGCGTCCGGCAGAAAATATCGGTCGAGGGAAACGCCCAAAATGCCGTGAGCATCCAGACCATCCACAAGGCCAAAGGGCTGGAGTTTCCTGTGGTTATCATCCCGTTTGCCAACTGGGAGGTGACGCCCATGGCCAAAGGCACGATCTGGCTCGATTTGAGCGACGTTGATACCGACCGGCTGACGCACCAGACCGGTACGGGCGAGCAGACCCGACTCCTCAGCGCACCCGCCAATACCAACAGCAACCTGAACAAAACGCCCGCTGTTGTCAAAGCGCAATACACCGAGGAAGTGACGCGTACGTTTCTCGAAAATATGAACCTGCTCTACGTAGCTTTTACCCGCCCCACCGACCGGCTCTACATACTGGCCGAACGGGCGGCTGACTTCACTAAACCGGGTAGTCAGAAAGACGTCAGCTACTGGCTCCACGCGTTCCTGCGCGACAGCGATACTGCCCGTACCTGCGGCTGCGGCTGGGAGGAGGGGCGAAGCTGCTACGAACTCAGCCTGTGTGCCGATGCCCACACGCATCGCCCTGTTGAGAAAACCGACGGGGTAATTATTGTTGATGACATCATTAGTGGCCATCGTAAACAGGAACTCAACCTGCGCCGACAGGCCGACCGTGTGTTTGACGTAGCCACGTTTGCCCGCACCCGCGAACGCGACCGGAAACTGAGCGCGGCCCTGAGTCTGATAAAAGGACCGGGCTGTATTGACAAAACGTTACGTCGGCTCGTGAGCGAAGGGCTGATCCGGCAACTTGAATGCACTGACCTGCGGGCGCGGCTTACCCGCATTGTAACCCACCCCGACCTGGCTTCGCTTTTTGACGCCAGCCTGCGTATCGACACGGACCGGAGTATTTTGAGCCGCAAACGGCTACATGGTGCGCCCCACCGCGTGGTGCATTTGCCAATGGGTCAGGTGGTATTGGTGCAGTATCAATCATACAGTTCTGAACCGGACCCGGCAGGCAGGAATCCACTCGACAGTCTGGTCTATTTTACAAACTTATACCGCGATATGGGATTTGCTGAGGTAACGGGCCGACTTGTGTACCTGAGCGATGAACCGGAAGTGGTGTTTGTTTGATGAATAATGGATAACATAAAATGGACGATGATTGACTGGCAACGTTTTTGGAAAACAGGAGTACGGCGCGTGAAATCCGCGTCGGTAGTATTCATTCTTCACTCTGCATGGTTCATTGGCTTCGCCAATGGTCAGTCGCCGTATCAGCTCAAAACAGGCCGCGAGATTGGTTTGCTGGGCGGGGGTGTCGTTACCCTGGGGATTGGGTATGTAACCGGAACCAATCAGAACGCAATCGACCCCGCCGAGATTCAGGGACTGGGCCAACAGGCCGTAAACGCATTTGACCGGGGGGCAACGTATAAGTTCAGCCACACTGCCGATCAGCTCAGCAACGTATCGCTGGCTGGCACCGCAGCGGTGCTGGGGGCGCTCACACTCGGCACCAAACCCATGCGCAATGATCTGATAACGGTGGGCGTAATGTACGTAGAGACGGCACTTTTGGCCAACGGGGGCGTCTCTATCGTTAAAAACCTGGCCGGTCGCTTTCGCCCGTTCGTTTACAACCCCGACGTACCGCTCAGCGAAAAAACGACCAAAGATGCCCGGCAGTCATTCTTTTCGGGCCACGCCACCAACGCCTTCGCTACGGCGGTGTTTACAAGCGAGGTGTTCCGGCATTACTTTCCTGATTCAAAACTTAAACCTGTGGTGTGGATCGGTTCGCTGGGGCTGGCTACGGCTACGGCGGTGCTGCGCTACGAAGGCGGGTTGCACTACCCAACCGATTTGATTGCCGGGGCTGCATTTGGCACATTGGTGGGGTGGGGGATTCCGAAACTCCACGAAGTGAAAAATCGTAGCGAACTCGGTCAGCGGCTCGACGTACAGCCCTGGAGTAATGGTCAGGCCACCGGAATTTACCTGCGGGTAGCGGTGTTTTCGCAATAACTTTGCTACATCAATGACTAAGATTACTGACCACATACAGGCCGCGAACGGCAAATCAATTTTCTCGATTGAGGTGATTCCGCCCATCAAAGGCGATACCCTCAAAAACCTGCTCGACAATATCGAGCCGCTGATGGAGTTTAAGCCGCCGTTTGTAGACGTGACCTACCACCGCGAAGAATACATTGAACGGCCCCGGCCCGACGGTACGATTCTGAAAATCGTGACCCGCAAACGCCCCGGCACGGTGGGCATCTGCTCGGCCATTATGCACCGTTTTGGCGTCGACCCGGTGCCGCACGTCCTGTGTGGCGGGTTCAGCCGCGAAGAAACCGAAGATTTCCTGATTGATCTGCATTACCTCGGTATCGACAACGCGCTCGTACTGCGGGGCGATCCGGCCAAGCCATTCAAGACCTTCAAGCCCAAAGAGAATGGCTACGCCTACGCCAGCGATCTGGTTGAGCAGGTGGCCAACATGAACCGGGGGGCTTATCTGCACGAAGAAGATGTGGCACTCGCGCCCAGTAACTTCTGTATCGGCGTGGCGGCTTATCCCGAAAAGCATTTTGAGGCCGAAAACCACGATATTGACTTCGACTACCTCAAACAGAAAATTGACAAGGGGGCGGATTATATCGTGACGCAGATGTTTTTCGATAATCAGAAATACTTCGATTTTGTCTCGCGCTGCCGTCAGCACGGTATCATGATTCCAATTATTCCGGGGTTGAAGCCCCTCAGCACCCGCAAACAACTTGAGATTCTGCCCAAACTATTCCACCTCGAAATGCCCGATGATCTGGTGCGGGCCGTAGAAGTCTGCGAAACCGATCAGCAGGCGCGGCAGGTGGGCATCGAGTGGGGTATTCAGCAGAGCCGCGAACTGATGGAAGCCGGTGTACCCGTGCTGCATTATTACACGATGGGCAAAGCCGATAATGTCATGCAGATTGCACGGGCGGTGTTCTGATTACGGACTTGTCAGTCACAAAAAAACGCGATGTTTCCATCGCGTTTTTTTGTGACTGGCTTATCTATGCTGCTTGCGCATCGGCTGATGCGCTCGTCGTAATGAGTTCTATAAATGCCTTGTTGAACGCCGTAATGTCGTCGGGTTTGCGGCTCGTGACCAGATTGCCGTCCGTAACAACCTGCTGATCGATCCAGTTGGCACCGGCGTTGCGCAGGTCAGTCTGGATGGACGGGTAGGAGGTGAGCTGTTTGCCCTGTACTACGTCGGCCTCGATGAGCAGGATGGGCGCGTGGCAGATGGCAGCTACGGGCTTCTGGTCATCGAAAAACGACTGGATAAAGTCTACGGCCTTGTCAACGGTCCGCAGTTTATCGGGGTTTATCACGCCACCGGGCAGTAGCAAGGCGTCGTACTCATCCGGTTTGGCAGCGTCAAGCGTCAGGTCAACGGAGAATGAATCGCCCCAGTCGGTATCGTTCCACGCTTTTATTTGCCCTGCTTTGGGCGAAATCAGATGAACGGTGGCCCCGGCGTCTTCCAGCGCCTGTTTTGGTTTGGTAAATTCGACCTGCTCAAAGCCTTCGGTCATCAGCGCGGCTATTTTCACTCCTTTCAAATCATTCATAATCGTTGAGTTTTTGTCTATTGAATTGATAGAATAACGAAAATGAGCCGGAAAGGTTAACCGTATCAAGGTAAAGGCGGACGGTCAAACTACTATCCGGCAGTGGCCCGACTCCAAACAACGGACCTTGCTTCAGGACCCAATGTGCCTGGATGCGGTGAGGCTGCGAAACGAATGATAGGGAAATGTCTTATTTTTGATTCGGCCAATAATAGGGCATCTACTACTATGCAGAATCTACTTGACCGCATCACTATCGACGATGAAGTCTGTAATGGAAGACCGATTATCCGGGGGTACCGGCTAACGGTGCAAACAGTACTGGAATTTATTCTGGCAGGTACCAGCGATGAAGAGTTGTTTGCGGCTTACCCCTTCCTGGAGAAGGATGACATTGAAGCCTGCAAGCAGTTTGCCGTTCGATTAATGGACCGGCATTTTACAATCCATCGACTTGCTGCCTGATATGCCCGTTTATCTGATAGACGAAAATATGCCTTACTATTTTCGTCTCTGGAACACCCCGAATACATTCATCAATTAGACATTGCTCCGCAGGCAAAAGACAAAACGATCTGGAACTACGCGAAGGAAAGCGGATTAACTATCGTCACGAAGGACAGCGACTTTTCGGAACGTATGCTGTTGGCAGTTCCTCCCCCAAGAGTTATTCATTTCAGAGTGGGTAATGTCAGTATGAAGGAGTTCTACCGGATTATTCATGCTGGATGGGAGGATGCCCGCCTGTTGAGCCAAACGCATAAACTCGTTAATGTGTACAATGACTGGATTGAAGGTATAGTCTGATCAATATGACTACCCGGCAGTGGCCCGACTCTGAACCCTGCTATGGGAATTGGTAAAGCTGTGAAACGAGACTGGTGTATGGTTGTCCAACATAGTTGGATAACCATACACCGGTCTCGTCAAATGAAAAGGGTCTTACTACGCATGACTCTGTGGTTCGATAGAATCGACACGGAACGACACTTTACAGATCACGCCGAACGAGGTTACTTTGCCATCTTTGACGTGTGCCTCAATGTCTTTGACGTATACCGAGTCAATGTTGCGGATAGTTTTGGAGGTTTCAGCAACTGCCTTATGTACGGCGTCATCAACACTTTTTCCGGGCCGAATCATTTTCACATCCCGGTTTCGGACCTGAGCAGATGACCAGGAAGCGCGACCGGAACGGTAGCTGGCAGGTGCGTTTCAGGGGCCGATCGGCAGATTGCCGTTATGGTTTATCTTTGCGGGGTTAATCGCTCGTTTATTCATGGCTCAATCACTTTTCGATCAGTTTCGCCGACTACCTGTCATTTCGTCGTTTGCACCCCCCGAAAAAATCGATAACCTGCGGGTGCAGCTCTGTTTCGACGCCGATGGGAGCTACGTCCGGCTTATCGATGAACGGGGCAAATCCGTAGAAGTCGATTATCAGGCGTATAGCGGCTCGCTGCGGAATCTGTTGCGGGCCTTGCAGCAACTCCGCGAACGCAACGGATTCGTTATTGACTGGGAAAATCCCTCCGCGCAGCTTTACCTCCACCAATACGAGTACCTGCTCGACTACGTGCGCGCCTGCCCGGCAGTGGTTGACGAACGCAACAAACCCATTGCTTTCACCACCGAAACCGCAGAATTAAAGCTGGTCATCAAAGAAATACCCGCGCCGGAGGGTACAGACCCACCCGCCGACGCGCTTCTCGAAGCCAGTGTCATGCTGGTGGTATCCGGGCAGTACGAGAGTGATTTTATGATGATTAACGAGCGGCACGTCTTGTCGGCGGGGCGGGTGGTCGAGATTGCCGAGGCTGGCCCGGCGTTTGGGAAGATACCGCTCTTCGACACGGGGCTGCGCCAGAGCGACCTGACCAAATACCTCTCGCTGGCCCTCTCCAACATCGACAATGTGCGGGTCGAGTACGATGACTACCGGTTGCTAACCACCGGTACGGAGCCAATCATGGCCCGGCCCTGCCTGATTTTTGAGAAAATAGACGCCGATCAGTCGCTGTACGTGCGCGTTACGCAGCAGTTGCCGCAGACCGACGCGGGCTTTCTGGACGAGTTCGATCTGTACCGCTACGCCGACATCAACCCCCTCGAACGTACCATCTCGGTGCGTATCGTGGAGCGGCAGCCGCTGGCCCAGCTTATCGACACGGTAACGCACTTAGTGGAGAAACATACCGTGAAGGAGCGGGGACGCCGAAAGTCGCAGGGGCAGTATATCGTGGAAGACAACCTGCTGGTGCTGCCCGAGGCCATTGCCGGGGCGTTTATTTATCAGGAGTTGCCGCAACTGCTCGAAACGTTTCAGTTGTTCGGGGCTGAAAAGCTTAAACAATACCGCATCAGCACCCACCCGCCCCGGCTCAATCTGAGCCTGAGTCACGGTATTGACTTTCTGGAAGGCGACGTTACGGTGAGTTTTGGCGAGCAGCAGCTTGGTTTGCTCGACGTGATCCGGCAGTACAATCAACAGCGGTATGTACTGCTCTCCGATGGCAGCCACGCGCTGGTCAACGAAGCCTACATCCGTAAACTCGAACGGCTCTTTCAGAAGAGCAAAAAAGATAAAGTTAAAATCTCCTTCTTTGATCTGCCCCTGACCGAGGGCCTGCTGGATGAGGCAATGGCGGACGCTACGTTCAAAAAATCACGCGCATTTTTTGCGGGCTTCAATGACCTGGCGAAGAAAAAACCGCGTTCGGCAACGGTCAATGCCACGCTGAGACCCTATCAGCAACGCGGGGTGCAGTGGCTCGAACACCTGCACGACTACCGGCTCAACGGTTGTCTGGCCGATGATATGGGGCTGGGCAAAACCCTGCAAACCATTACGCTGCTGTCGCGCTTCTACCCCAAAGAGCCGCTGCCAACGCTGGTGGTGATGCCCAAAAGTCTGCTCTTCAACTGGCAGAAGGAAGTAGAGAGGTTCAACCCCGGCCTGACCACGTACACCTACTACGCCGACACCCGCGACCTGACCGATGCCTGCACCCACAACCTGATTTTTACGACCTACGCCCTGCTGCGCAACGACATCGAGAAGTTCAGGGAGCTGCCGTTTTTCTACGTCATTCTGGACGAATCGCAGAATATCAAAAACATGCAGTCGCAGGCGAGCCGGGCGGTAGTACTGCTCAATGCTCAGCACCGGCTGGCCCTGAGCGGTACGCCCATCGAAAACAACCTCTCCGAGCTGTATTCGCTGTTCCGGTTTCTGAACCCGGCCATGTTTGGCCCCGCCGAGCAGTTTGGGCAGCATTACCTCACGCCCATTCAGAAACACAACGATGCCGACGTGATTGACGAACTGCGGAAGAAAATCTACCCGTTTGTACTCCGGCGGCTGAAAAAAAACGTGCTGACCGAACTGCCCGACAAAATTGAGCAGACACTGTACGTCGAGATGTCGGACCCACAACGGCGGCTGTATGAGCAGCGACGCCGGTATTACAAAGAAAACATTGAGCGGCAGATTGCCGAGAAGGGTCTGGACCAAAGCCAGTTTTTTGTATTTCAGGCGTTTAACGAACTTCGGCAGATTGCCAGTATTCCCGAAGCTAAATCGGACGGGGCCGTGGAGTCGCCGAAGGTTGAACTCCTGGTAGAGCAACTGACCGACGCTGCCGCCAACGGCCACAAGATGCTGGTGTTTGTCAATTACCTGGCCGCCCTGGAACGCATTGGCGAACAACTGGACGCCCAGGGAATCGACTACGTGAGCATGAGCGGCTCCACCCGCGACCGGCAGCGGCTGGTAGAGCGGTTTCAGAACGACGCTTCCTGCAAGGTGTTTCTGATGACGCCCAAAACCGGTGGCACGGGCCTGAATCTGACAGCCGCCGACATGGTGTTTATTTTTGACCCCTGGTGGAACAAAGCCGCCGAAAATCAGGCCATCGACCGCAGTCATCGCATTGGACAGCAGCGCAAAGTGATGGCTTACAAACTCATCACGCAGGGTACCATCGAAGAAAAGATCATGGAATTGCAGGAAAAGAAAGCGGCCCTCTTCGAGGCCGTGATCAGTGCCGATGCCTCAGCCCTCAAGTCGTTTACCGAATCGGATATTTCGTTTATGCTCGGATGAGCCCTTGTATGGAACAGACTGAACTCATTGCCCGGCTCGACGTGCTCATCAAGGCCAACACCAGCAGCGGGCGAAACCGCGCCAACATCGCCACCGAGATTGCCGCAGACTACAGACAGCAAACCGGTGCCGCCGTGCCGCTGGCCATCATTGCCGACCTCGATCTGACGTACAATAAAGACGGTTTGCTGGCTCTGGCTAAACAGGCCCGGCTGGTGGTGTTGAAACACCGCGATCAGCTCGACAAACTGCCGCTCAATCTGCCGTACTCCATACTGACTGCGTCGGACTATACCGGCTCTAACAAGGCCCGGCTGGTGTGGACGGTGGCGTTTCTATTCAGCCATGTCGAGGTGTTCCGGTTGTTTCAGGCCCTGCTGCCGGTGCCAATTCAGCAGGCCACCGAGCGGCTGACCTGGGTGCCGCGCATGTCGGCAGAGGTGCTGGGGCAGCTTATTGGGCAACCTATGACCGACCGCACGGGCCGTTCGCATTACCAAATGGGTACGGTTAGTCTGAAAGCCGAGTTTAAGCTACTGCCCCACAAGGGCGAAGGCTGGGGCGGCACGGTCATGCTGGAGTGGCCCGCCACTATTCGCGGGTTTTTGCAGACGGTCTACCCGCAACCGGCCAACTACCGCGTGCAGACCTCGCCCGAACCACCCGCCGGGCTGCTGCGCTGGGAGGAAGGAGAGCTAATAGTTTTTGAGGAAATACAGCGGCTGCTGGCCTACCGGATGCAGGATAGTATTACGGTCAATAATTCGGGTAAGGTGGCCACAACGGGTATAAAAAAGATGCGGAAACTGCTGGGTCTGCGCGAGTTTTTCCCCGAAGGCGGGCCTGCACTACTCCGAACGGCCGGGCTGGCGCAGATTCTGTCTTCGTACAAACCTGGCCCAAACAGTCTCAATACCGATACGCTGGGGTTGTTGCGGCAACTGCGCAAAGCGGTTGAGCGATCTTTTAAAACCCTATTTCTGCTCAACGATCTTAAAAATCACGGCTACGTTCAGTTTTACAGCTACCATCAGGAAGCCGAAACGGCACTGGTCGACTGGATGGGCCGGTTGCCGGTAAACGAGTGGGTATCGACCGAAAATATCCTCAGTTATGCACAGATTCATGACCTGACCGTGCAGCCCTGCTACCCCGGCGAGTATCCAAGCCTGGCCTACGAGGCCGAGTCGCCCTGGCGGGCGGGGCAGACAATAAAGGAGAGCGTGTCAAAAGCTAATGCATATCTGTTTGTGGAGCGGCCCGCGCTGCTGGGTGGACTGTTTCTGTTTGCGGCCCTCGGCTGGCTCGACATTGCCTATGAGGTGCCGGTGGGTACGTTTGGCAAAGACTATTATTCGTCCTACGACGGGTTGCGCTACGTGCGGCTCAATCAACTCGGCGCGGTAGTTTTTGACCGTACTACCGAACCCTACGTCCCGAAGGTAAACACCGCCACCCAGGAACTGCGCTTCGATGAGCAGTCACTACTGATCTTCTGCGACCCCGAACACGTAGTGGCCGAGATCATTCTGGCCAACTACGCCGAGCGGGTCAGCCCGACGCGCTTTCGGGTATCGGCAGAAACGTTTCTGAAAGACTGCAAAACAAAAGCGCAGCTGCTGGCTAAAATCAGTTTGTTCTGCACCTCGGTAGCTCCCGATCTGCCCGCCAACTGGCAGTTTTTTTTCGATGAACTGACGGGTAAGGCCGATCCGCTGACCCCCATTACGAATATGACCACCTACCGCATTGCCCCCACCAACCAGCCACTAATTCGGGTGCTGGCGCAGGATGCGGTGCTGAAAACAATGGTAGTCAAAGCCGAGGGGTTCAGGGTTCTGGTGGCCGACGACCAGTTGACGCGTTTTAAAAGTCGTTTGCGTGAACTGGGTTACCTCATTCCCTGATGACTGATTTGGAGCAGAGAGAACGATCAACGACGGGCGAAAGCGGCCGGCCTGCGGGTAGGACTGGTCTGCTCCCCGGTTTATTTTTTGCCGCGCTCTGGGCCTCGGCTTCGGCAGCTACCAAGTTTGGCGTACAGTCGGTACACCCGCTTATTCTGGCTAACGTCCGGTTTTTTATTGCCGGTACCGGCATATTGCTGGTTGCGTACTCAATGCCGCGAATCCGTAAGGCTCAGTCCGGGAGAACCTGGCCCACCCGTACTGAATTCAAACGAATAGCCGTTTTCGCGTTGCTGAATACTACCATTTATCTGGGTGCATTCGTGCTGGCCCTCAAAGAGGTATCGGCAGGTATCGGTAGTTTATCAACGGCTACCAGTCCGCTGTTTATCACGTTACTGTCGGCCCTTTGGTTGCGCCGGGTGCCGCGTAGAACTGAACTTGGCGGGTTAGTGCTGGGGTTGGCCGGCGTTTGTGTGGCTACGTATCCGCTGCTTAAAGACGCCCACGCTACGGTGCAGGGATTGCTGATTTTGCTGGTTGGAATGATCTCGGTATCGGCGGCAACGGTTTATTACGCCCGGTTTGACTGGCGTTTGCCCACGCTGATCTTCAATGGCTGGCAGGTGCTCATTGGTGGGGTGTTGCTGTTGCCGTTTACGCTGCTCTTCGCTGATTTTGGCGCGGCTCGCTATGCCGGTCGGTTTTGGGCGTCGGTATTCTGGCTCATCATACCCGTATCGGTTGTGGCGTTGCAGTTTTGGTTCTTTCTGGTGCGAAAAGACCCCGTGCGGGCGTCGCTGTGGCTGTTTCTCTGCCCCATCTTCGGCTTTCTGTACGCCAATATTCTGCTCGATGAACCCATCACGGCCTGGACCGTTGCCGGGACCGCGCTGGTTATTGGTGGTCTCTGGCTGGGCAGGAAACAGTGAACAGCTATCGCTGGCTGACACCTGTGTATTTTCTCCTAAGCAACTGCATACGGCACACGGTTCACGGCTAACTCTCTGGCCTGTTGCTGCCAGCGTGTGGCGTCGTGGATACGGTAGTGGGTACCGGCTTCGGATAAAATTTCCAGAATCTGACTGGCGGGTGTTTCGGCAAGTTGCGAGAAATTTTTGATGCCCGCCCGCGTGAGCAAACCAGCCACTTGCGGCCCGATGCCTTTGATACGTACGAACCGGTCCACGCTGTCGATGCCGGGCTGATCGGTTGGTTCTTCGATAACCGTCACCTCAATAGCGGTGCCATCGGTGTTGTTTACGATCTCGATTACCTCGGTTTCGGCCCCGTCCATTGCGTCAACAGTGTTGGAGAGTTCCGTAACGGACCCGTTGTAGTTAGCCACAATATCGAGGGTGGTATTCGGGTCAAGAGTGTTTGTATTGTCGGGCTGGGGGGCAGGATGTTTTTCGTTCATAGCTACTACGCTTTACCCAATTTAACCCGTCAGCTTCCTGCATTGTTGGCATTACTCTTTCACTACCGTCATTTCGACGCGCCGGTTTTGCTGGCGGCTGTTTTCGCGGTTGTTGCTGGCTACGGGGCGGGTAGGGCCGTAGCCTTTGGCCGTAATTCGGCTGGCAGCAATGCCGTTGCTCACCAAATACTGCTTTACCACATCGACGCGGTCCTGCGATAGCTTCAGGTTGGCGTCGAAATCGCCCTGGTTGTCGGTATGGCCCGCCAGGAGAATCTCGGTGGTAGGGTGCGTCTGCATGAATGTCAGTAACTGCGCCATAGCGGGCTGAGCGTCGGGCAGGAGTTCGACTTTGCTCTGTACGAACTGGATGGCCGCGAGTTTGGTGATTTTTCCTACGGCGGCTATCAGGGGTGGGGGCGTGTACATCACCTTTGCATCGAGCGTTTTGGGCGGGGTCAGCCGTGCACCGGAAGAGGAACTGGCCGGTGCCATTGCGGTAACTTCGGGTGGTGACGTAGCTGGCTGGGTGCCGGTGCGATAAAGCGGAAAGGGCAGCATCTTTATCGAGTTGACTTTGGCCGAAGTGAAGCCAAACGATTTCTCGTAGGGTTCGTAGCCGTCGGCTGTGACGATAATGAGGTACAACTGCTTCGGGTCCAGAATAACCCGGAACAACCCGTTAATGGCCGTGATGACTTCCTGCGCCCGCAGGGTACCCGATACGCTGCGGACGCTAACAGCGGCCCCGGCAATCGCTTTTCTTGTGGCCGCATCCTGAACGCTCCCCTCCATTGAGGCTGTACCGTCGGGAGTGGTCTTTGGTTGTGTTGCCTGGGCAAGGCTGCCCGGAGCAGCGAGAGTAGCGAGAAAAATACTTCCGGCAACGACACTGTATCGAATCCATTTCATCATTAATGGGCCAACGTAAAACGAGGGGGCAAAAGTACATTGGAATGACCGAAAGGCCGCGCCAGTCACGCCTTTTAGGTGTCTCGGTCAGGGTGCTTTTTTTATGATCAGGATAGGGTCTTAACTATCTGAAAAACAGCGTATATAAGCCCTCATTTGGTTGCAAAAAAATGAACGTAGAAAGGCTGTTTTTCGTTAGTAAATTATGACACAGACAACCAGCGTGATGATGCAATCTACGACCGCCCAGGCCCCGCAGACAGCGGCCCCGTCGGGTGGTCAGGTGATGGACGAGACCTGGCGGAAGTCGATTCCGGCACAGGTATTTCTGAACCATTTTTTTGCGATGGACTACCACATTCAGCACCAGAATGACCTGTTCGACCTGACCAAATTCCCGGTCTTTCAGCAGTTTCATGGGCTGCAAAACGACGCCACCACCAAAGTCCTCGAAAAGCTGCTGCTCAATTGCTGGAGTGCCGAGTATGCCCTGCGTATTACGCCGGTTGTCAATGACGAGCAATACCTCCAAAGTTCGCTGCACTGGACATTTCCGCAGGCGTATTACAGCGTGCTATTCAGCGCACGGGCGTTTCTGGCTATTCAGGGCGTGAACGTGAGCAACGAAGAACTGATCCGCAAGCGGATTGGCAATGCCGTGGTGCGCGGCTACTACCCGGCGTCGGTAGGGTATTACGCACTCGGTCCCATCAACAGCTACCGCATTCAGCGACTGCCGATGACCAAACGGTTCAGTGTGCCCGGCAAAACCGATTTGCTGCTGCCCTCGCGGGCCGGATCGGCGCAGGCCGAACTGGCGCAGTTTCTGAAAACCACCCGCGACCAGCGCGTAAAAGCCCTGCGCAACGCCATTCAGAACAATCCGAAGACGGCCCTGCGCAGCCCGAAGACCGGCGAGATTCTGCAAAAGTTCAGCGTAGAGCAGTACAAGCAGTTAGCCAGAAAGATTGGCTATACCACGTATTTCGACATGCTGAGCCGTCTGCGCATCTCCTCCACTAACCGGGAGATCGAGCGGTTTGTCGATTCAGAAATCGACGTGAAGCTGTTCCACCAGAGTCTGGTCAATATCGTGAGCCACGTCAACGCCGTTCACGAAGCCTACATTGCCAAAGCCCTCGGCATGGACGCGTACCGGCAACTGGTGGCCAAACTACCGTCGTATTTGCAGGAGAGTTTCGTGCGCGAGCGGATGAACACCATCATTGCGCCAATGCTTGAACCCACGCCGGAACGTGAACTGAGCAGCGACAACCGTCCGTTTCGCATGGCGGCCTGACGCAGATACTACATAAGGGAAAGCCGTCATACTCATAGCGTGACGGCTTTTTTTGTGGGGTAACTTGCCAGGCCAGATCATGGTTTGCCGGGTGGGAGTATTGAGCGGGAAATTGTAGCCACCCCACAGGCCAATGATGAGTTGCCGCGCCAGCGCACTTTTTCCCAGACCTGGCTTCACCACGGGCAGCCCGACGTTGCCCAGAAACTGCTCTAAGGCAAGGTGCTGCTGGTTGGCGGGGCCGTTGAGATAACCCGTAAACGCCGTACTGTCCGGTGCCACCTTCGACAGGCGCGTACCGAACCACGAATAGACCAGCCCCGCGTAGGGAACAATCTGGATGTGGTCAGTAGTGCGCACAACGATACCAAGCGAGGTGCCCGCCGTGGTACCACGTGCTCAGGTACTCCGGTTTTGGTCGGTCGACACCATCGTAACTATATTTCTCATGGTTGATGGGGACACTCTGTTTTAGTCAATACTTGCTTCGTATCGAACGTAAGGGCGGCACCCGGCGTAAAAATCATCGCACCGTTCTGCTCCTGAACGTCGCCGAAGCCTTCTAAAAAACTACCGTCTTTAGCCAGAAACGCCACTTCCCGTACGGACTCCTGCCCTTCGGGCCGGCACTCATTGATTGTATAGAGCGAACCGGATGCCAGAACCTGTAATCGGTTTAGTTTATAAGCCGCACTCTGAATATAAAAGGGGATTAGCTCGATAAAGTTGAGTAGAGCCGGTAAAACAGCCAGCCGTACAGCCGGTAATTGGGGCGGGTAGCGGCTGTTAGCGACGTCCGAACTATTAATATACTGGTTCTTCCGGAATAGAAGATTAGATATTGATAGGGCGGTACTAAAAAAGGCCGTTCCGTTGCAAATAGCGCAACGGAACGGCCTTTTGACGGGTAAAATAAATCAGGCGGTTTTGACTAGATCAACCAACGTATCGACCCAGGTTTGGCTGTCGTTCAGGCTCTCGACCAACTGCCAGTGTTCGCCCCCGTTTTCCTCGAAGAGTTCACGGTATTCGTCGCCTACTTCAATCGTCGTTTCCAGACAGTCGGCTACGAACGCGGGCGAGAACGCTAGGACACTCTTGATGCCGCTTTTGGCCAGTTCCTTGATTTTGTCGTCGGTATAGGGCTTGATCCACGGATCATTGCCGAGCCGTGATTGGAATGAGGTGGTGTATTTGCCTTCGGGGATGCCCAGTTCGGCCACGAGCCGCCGGGTAGTGTCGAAACACTGCGCCCGGTAGCAATGCTGATTCAGCGGGTGGAGCGTCAGGGAGCAGTCGTTGAGCTGGCAGACCTTACCGGTGGGGTCGCCTTTGCGCATGTGCCGTTCGGGCAGGCCGTGGTAGCTGAACAGGTAATGATCGTAGTCGCGGGCCTCCATGTAGGGACGGCCCCGCTCCACAAACCCCTGAATAAAGCCCGGATGGTCGCTAAAGCGGTTCACGAACTTGAGTTGCGGCATCACCTGCCACGTCTTAAACACGTCCATGACCTTTTCATAGACCGACCCCGTTGAGGCCGACGCATACTGCGGGAAAAGGGGAATGACGATGATGCTGTTCAGGCCCAGCAGTTTAAACTCAGCCATCCCGGCTTCTATGCTGGGACTTTGGTAGCGCATGGCCAGCCGCACTACGTACTCGTCGCCGAGGGCTTCCTGTACCTGCTTCTCGTTGCGCATACCGTAGTATTTGAGGGGTGAGCCGGTTTTCTCGTCCCACAATTCCTTATACACTTTAGCTGATTTTGGCGCGCGAAACGGCGCGATGATCCCCTGCACAAGCGCGAAGCGTATTGGCGCGGGTACGTCGATGACGCGGCCATCCATCAGAAATTCGCGCAGGTATTTGCGTACGTCGGGTACGGCGGGGCTGTCGGGGGTGCCGAGGTTAACGAGTAGTACGCCCGTCTTGCCGAGCGGCTTCCGGGTGGTATCGATTTGTTGCAGAACGGGTGCTTCCATAGTGGTAAAACAGCAGGTTTAGCGGGTTAGTTTGGCTGTTTTAACGAAGTAATTCATTCAGTATGTTGGGTGTCAAACCACGCTTTTCGGCTTTTAAACTGATGTAATCCATCATTTTAAGTAGATCTTTTGGATCGCTAAGACCATCCTTGCCCAACGCGGATAGCATGTCCTTCTGCTGTTCTGTAAGACGCTGATTGTATTCCACCGTTGTTTCAGGAACTGGAATTGGTATGGTTGTCATCGTTGTCGAGAGCGTACTATGGGTTGATATGACTTATAAGTACAATTCTTTCCCAAACAGGATATTCTCCACACCTATAATCTCATCAATATCGTCCCAAAACACATTGTACGCACTGACAATGAAGTTGTTCCGTTGGTTGACAGACGCTGAACTCAACAGCCTGGACCATGCCAGTGGGATGGATACGGTGCGTCCATCGCTTAACTCAAATCTGATTGAGTCGGCTTCTACCCGGACGTTGATAAAAGTTGGGAGGTCAGCGAATTTGGGGCGCGAGCATGGGGCTTTAGTCCGTTTGGCGGTAGTAGTTGTGGTTGATACCGTTTGCTTGGCAGTGATGCTCATACGTCTCTTTGATTTGACTCATGTGTTCAGTTAACGCCTTTTCGATCTTTTTGCGTTCAGCCGTTTTTAACTTCGTAGTATCGGCTAAAACAAAACTGTCATCTTCCCGAATCCAGTATTTGCACAACAGATTCGCGTCGTCGGTAGCGTGAACATGACACGGCTCGTTAATCAGGTCATACATCCGGTAAAAGAATCGATAGCCGAATAAACGAAATAGCGTAGGCATACAGTCATAATCTACAAGTAATTATGCTACAAATAAATCCATCAACCCTTCTTCTGCTCCTTGGCCCAGGCGTCTTTGAGCGTAACGGTGCGGTTGAAGATGGGGCGGTCGGGCGTGGAGGCAGGGTCGATAACGAAGTAGCCTTTGCGCATGAACTGCACATTGGTCAGCGAGCCGCTGCGGGTGGCTTGAATCAGGGCCGGTTCTACGAACGCCCGTACCGTTTGCAGCGAGTTGGGATTCAGCAGGTCTTTGAAGCCCCGCTCGTCGGCAGCGGGGTTTTCGACCTGAAAGAGCCGGTCGTATAACCGTACTTCGGCCTCAACGGCGTGGGCGGCCGATACCCAGTGAATTGTGCCTTTAACGGTAAGCCCCGACGTATCGGAGCCGCTGCGGCTTTCGGGGATATAGGTGCAGCGCAGTTCGGTAATGGTACCCGCGTCGTCTTTTACGACCTCGTCGCATTTGATGATGTACGCACCCTTGAGCCGGACCATGCCGCCCGGAAACAGCCGGAAAAACTTCTTCGGTGGATTCTCAATGAAATCGTCGTGTTCGATGAATACCTCGCGGCCAAACGGTACGTCGCGCTCGCCCGCTTCGTGATCTTCGGGGTTGTTTTCGATGCGCATGATTTCCTCCCGGCCTTCCTCGTAATTGGTAATCACGAGTTTCAGCGGCTGCGCGTCGGGGCGGCCATCCGTCAGCACGGCCATGATGCGGTGAGTGGTACGGTTCAGTTCCTCCCGAACGCAGAACTCCAGCAAACCCACGTCGATGAGGTTGTCGCGTTTGGCTACGCCGATGCGGTCGCAGAATTCGCGGATGCTGGCGGGGGTATAGCCGCGCCGGCGCAGGCCCGCAATGGTCGGCATACGGGGGTCGTCCCAGCCCGTTACGTGTCCGTCTTCGACCAGCGTCTTTAGTTTTCGCTTGCTCATGACGGTGTAGGTCAGGTTGAGCCGCGAAAACTCGTACTGATGCGAAGGAAAGATGTTCAGCTTCTCAATGAACCAATCGTAGAGCGGGCGGTGGGGTATAAACTCCAGCGTACAGAGCGAGTGCGTGATGTGTTCGATGCTGTCCGATTGCCCGTGGGCGAAATCGTACATGGGGTAGATGCACCAGTCATTGCCGGTGCGGTGGTGGTGCGCGTGTTTGATGCGGTAGATGACCGGGTCGCGCAGTTGCATGTTGGGCGAGGTCATATCGACTTTGGCTCGCAGGACTTTGGCCCCGTCGGGAAACTCACCCGCGCGCATTTTTCGGAACTGGTCGAGGTTTTCGGCAACGGGGCGGTCGCGGTGGGGGCTGGGTGTGCCGGGCTCAGCGGGATTACCTTTCTGCACGGCAATTTCCTCGGCGGTTGAGTCATCGACGTACGCCACCCCTTTTTCAATCAGCGTTTCGGCAAACTGGTACAGCTGCTCAAAGTAGTCGGACGCGTAAAACTCGTTTTCCCACCCGAAACCCAGCCAATGCAAGTCGTTCTTAATGGAATCGACGTATTCGGTATCTTCGGTAACGGGATTGGTATCGTCGAAACGCAGGTTGGTCTTGCCGCCGTATTTATCGGCCAGGCCGAAGTTCAGGCAGATGGATTTGGCATGGCCGATGTGCAGGTAGCCGTTGGGCTCGGGCGGAAAGCGCGTATGAACACGTCCGGCGTGAAGACCGGCGGCAATATCGTCTTCGACAATCTGCTCGATAAAATTCAGGGACTTTTCCGTTGAGGAATTGTTAGGTACTTCGGTCATGTTTCCGGGCGGCTGATAAAAGTCCCGAAATTACGGCTATGGTGTGGGTTTGGCAAATGAAGCCACAAACGATAGCCACGCATGGCTCACCCTAAATTTGGTAAATCTGAAACAAAAAGGACGGGGTTGGGGGTTTGTAAATAGTACACTCTGTTGACTATCCTGTTCTGAGCAGGTAAAGTTGGTTCGATTCTATTATGAAACATTGGGTTACGTTGCTTGCTTTCCTGGTCGTTTACGGCATTGAAGCTACCGCGCAAAAGACAACCGATCTCTCCGAGCAGGCTCCCCTGAACGAGTGCATTCGGTACGCGCTCGAAAACCGGCCCCTCGTTCGGCAATCACTTATCGATCAGGAGATTGCCGACCGGACGGTGCGCTCGGCACTGTCGGCCTGGTACCCGCAGATTGGTGCGGGGTTTGGCGTTACGCACTTTCTGAAGCAGCCCGTCAGCATTTTTCCTGATCCCGCCACCGGCGAACGGCGGCCCGTTATTATTGGTACCAAAAATACGTCGGTTGCCTCGCTTTCGCTGACGCAAAATATATTTGACCGCGACTTGCTGCTGGCCAATCAAACGGCCGACGCCTACCGCGTACAGGCGTCGCAGACTACGACGCTCAATAAAATTGATGTGGTCGTCAATGTTAGCAAGGCGTTTTATGACGTGATTCTGACGCAGCGGCAAGTCGATATTCTGGCCGAAGACATTCTGCGGCTTCGGCGTAGTTTGCAGGACGCTACGGCGCAGTACCAGAGTGGAATTGTCGATAAAACCGATGCGCAGCGGGCCAAAATTGCGCTGAACAACACCCTGGCGCAACGCAAACAGTTTCAGGACCAGGTAACGGCCCGGCAGCAGCGACTCAAAGAACTCATGGGCTACCCGCCCAACGCCCGACTCACTCCGTTGTATGACACCCTTCAGCTGGTGCAGGAAATTTCGCTGGATACTAACCGGCTGGTCAGGCCGCAAAACCGGATTGAATACCGGTTGCTGCAAACGCAGGGGCAGCTTCTGGCGGCCAATGTACGGTACAACCGCTGGGCGTATCTGCCAACGGTGAACGCCAACGCCAACTATAATTTTCTCTTTCAGAATAACTCATTTGGGCAGTTATATAGCCAGAATTTTCCGAACTCGCTGGTGGGTCTGTCGGTGTTTTTGCCCATTTTTCAGGGTGGCCGGCGCATTCAGCAAACCCGTATTGCCGAGTTGCAGGTTCGGCGGCTGGAGTGGGACGTGGCCGCGCTGAGTAGTGCTGTGGATGCCGAATATGCGCAGGCGTTATCGGCGTACAAAGGAAATCTGGCTACCTACCTGGCCCTGCGAGAAAATGAGGAACTGGCGCAGGATGTGTACCGCATCATTAACCTGCAATACCGCTCCGGCATCAAAACGTATTTGGACGTAACGGTAGCCGAAGCCGATTTGCGCACCGCCCGTATCAATGTTTTCAATGCCCTGTATCAGGTCATTACCAGCAAATTAGACGTAGAACGGGCGTTGGGGTTAATTGAGGTTTAGGCGTGTTGATACAAGAGTTTTTTGTCATGCTGACGAAGGAAGCATCTTCGGTAGTATGCTGATGTACATTGCTGCTAACGGAGATGCTTCCTTCCTGTCCGGCGTTCCGGTCAGCATGACAAATCAGGTAATGAACCGATACATACAATCCTCCTTTGTGGCAATAATACCGCTGCTCCTCACGGCTTGCGGGGGAAAGAAAGACGAGCAGCCGCAGGGGCCACCCCCGGCTACACCCGTGACGGTAACGACGGTCACGAAAGGTGACGCTACGTACTATGACGAATACCCGGCTACGATTACGGCCCTGATATCCGTTGACATTCAGCCGCAGGTGGCGGGGAATATTACGGGTATTTTCTTTCAGGATGGGCAGCGCGTTCGCAAAGGGCAGAAGCTGTACACTATTGACGCGCAGCAGTACCAGGCCAACTACAACCAGGCCATTGCGAACCTGAACGTGCAGAAAGCCAACCTGAACCGCGCCCAGAAAGACGCCAACCGGTACAATACGCTGGCCAGTCAGGACGCTGTAGCCACGCAGATGGTCGATAACGCCAACGCCACGCTTCAGGCCGCGCAGATGCAGGTAGCAGCCGCCGAAGCCAACGCCCGCGCCGTGCAGACCAACCTGAAATACACCACCATTTACGCCCCCATGGACGGTACCATCGGCATCTCGCAGGTCAGGATGGGCGCGGCAGTATCCCCCGGCTCAATGCCGCTCAACACCATCTCGTCCGATAGCCCTATCGCTGCCGATGTGCAGGCCGACGAAGCGCAGATTGCGCGGTTTGTGAAGCTGCAGAATCAGAAGCAGAACCCCCGCGATTCGACCCTGACGCTGGTGCTGCCCGGTGCTGAGCGGTATGCCTATCCTGGTCTGGTACGTATCACCGACCGCGCCGTTGATTCGCAAACCGGTACCCTGCGCGTCCGCATTGCGTTTCCGAACCCGAACAAAAGCCTGAAAGTGGGCATGAACGCCAACATCCGGGTGAAGAACAGCACTGACAAGCCCGAAATCATTATTCCGTACAAAGCCGTGACGGAGCAGATGAGCGAGTACTTCGTGTACGTCGTGGGCGACAGTAGCAAGGTTTCGCAGCGAAAACTGACCCTCGGCTCCCGCATTGGCGGCAACGTGGTGGTGCAAAAAGGTCTGAACGAGGGCGACAAAGTCGTCACGGAAGGCACGCAGAAGATCAAGGATGGCGCGCGGGTTAAAACTAATTTAGAATGAGTGAATCGGTACGCCGAAGCGGAGCGAATAATCTCCGGCGTCAGTCGTGTGCGTCAGCAACCCGCATCGGCGTACCGATTCACTCATTCGCTCATTCGCTCACTCACTCATTGAATTATGTTCGCAGAAATATTCATCAACCGCCCCATAACGGCCATTGTGGTTTCCATTGTCATTGTGGCCCTGGGTGTGCTGGCATTGCTGAGCCTGCCCGTAAGTCAGTACCCGGCCATTACACCCCCTGTGGTGCAGGTAACGGCTAACTATACCGGTGCCGATGCCCAGACGGTGGAACAGACGGTGGCCACGCCCATAGAAACGCAGGTGAACGGGACGCCCGGCCTGGACTATATTCAGACCAACGCTACCAACGACGGGCGCATGAGTATGAACGTCAACTTCAAGGTGGGTACCGACATCAACATTGCCGCCCTGGACGTACAGAACCGCGTGGGTATTGCCGAGCCGCAGTTACCCGAAGCCGTTACCCGGCTCGGCGTGACGGTTCGCAAGCGTAACCCGTCGCTGTTTATGCTGGTGGCTATGTACTCGCCCAGGGGTACGCATGACGTGTCCTTCACGGATAATTACACCAACATCTACGTGCGTGACGCGCTGCTACGGGTGCCGGGTGTGGGCGATATTTTCAGCCGGGCCGATGATTTTTCTATGCGTATCTGGCTCAAACCCGACCGCCTGGCCCAGCTCAACCTCACCGCCGACGATGTGCTGGCGGCTTTACAGGAGCAGAATCTGCAGATTGCCGGTGGATCGGTAGGTGGGCCGCCCCAGCCGAGTGCGCAGGCGTTTGAGTATAGTGTTTTTACGAATAGTCAGCTCAGTAAAGAGGAAGATTTCAGGAAAATTGTGGTCCGGTCCGATCCGGCTCTGGGCGCGCTGGTAAAGCTCGACGATGTGGCGCGGGTAGAGTTGGGCAAATTCTCGTACGCCAGCAACTCGTTTGTCGATGGCAACCGGGCGTCGTACCTGCTGGTCTATCAGTTGCCGGGCAGTAACGCGCTGGAAACGGCGAAGGGCGTGTATGAAACGATGGACCGGCTCAAAAAAACCTTCCCGCCCGACGTCGATTATCTGGTGCCGTTCGAGTCGGTGTCGGTTATTCAGGTGTCTATCGAAGAGGTGGTCAAAACGCTGGGCGAGGCTCTGGTGCTGGTGATTTTGGTAGTTTTTCTGTTTCTGCAAAGCTGGCGGGCCACGCTCATCACGCTGCTGGCTATTCCGGTGTCCATCATCGGTACGTTTATCTTGTTTATTCCGCTCGGCTTTACCATTAACACGCTGACACTTTTTGCGTTTGTGCTGGCCATCGGCATCGTGGTCGATGATGCCATCGTGGTGGTGGAGGCCGTGCAGGTCAACATTGATAAGGGCATGTCGCCCCGCGAGGCTACGCTGGCGGCCATGCGTGAGATTTCGGCGCCGGTTATTGCCATCGCCCTGATTCTGGCGGCTGTGTTCGTGCCGGTGGGCTTTATTCCCGGCATTGTGGGGCGGCTCTATCAACAGTTTGCCATCACTATTGCTGTATCGGTGCTGATTTCGGCGTTTGTGGCGCTGGCGCTGACACCCGCGCTCTGTACGCTGCTGCTCCGCCCGATGCACATCGACGAGAAAGCAACCGGGCTGAACAAGTTTTTTTACTGGTTCAATCAGCGGTTCGACCGGATTACTAATTCGTATTCGCGCGGGGTGCAGCGGCTTATCAAATCCACGCCCCTGGTCCTGGTGGGGCTGGTGGTGGTCTATATCGGTACCGGGCTGCTGTTCAAAGCCAAACCTACCGGCTTTATCCCGACGGAAGACGAAGGACGGATTTTTGTGACCTACGAAATTCCCGAAGCAGCCTCTACCGCCCGGAGTCTGGAGGTATTGCAGGAGATGATGGCCATCCTGAAAAAACAGCCCTACGTAGCTCACTTCACGGCTCTCGGCGGCCTGAATGCCATTACGTTCGCGTCAAAATCCAACAGCGGCACGGTGTTTATTCAGCTCAAACCCTGGGACGAACGTACCGGTCCGGGTATGCAGGCCGACTCGCTCGTGCCAAAACTGCAAAAGGCGTTTGCGGGCCTGAACGACGCCAAAGTACAGGCCATTCTGCCGCCCGCCATTCCGGGATTGGGGCAAAGTTCGGGCTTCACGTTCGAGATTCAGCAGCGCGAAACCCAGGACGATGTGCAGGCATTCGAGGGCGTGGTCAATAACTTCCTGGCCGAAGTGAACAAGCGGCCCGAAATTGGCCGGGCTTATTCGTATTTCACCGCCAAGTCGCCCGCCTACCGGGTTGACCTGGACCGCGAAAAAGCTAAGAAACTCGGTCTGAACATTGCCAACGTGTATCAGACCATGCAAACGTTTCTGGGCAGCCGCTACGTAAACGACTTTATCATTTATGGTCGCAAATTTCGCGTGGTGGCGCAGGCCGACACTATGTACCGCAACGACATCAAAGCCCTGAATCAGTTTTACGTCCGTAATGCGGGTGGGCAGTTGATTCCGCTGAGTAATGTAGTAACCGTCAAGGTCATTGAAAACGCCCCGCTCATTTCGCACTACAACCTGTTCCGGTCGGTGGAGATTAACGGGAGTGCCAAACCCGGTTTCAGCAGCAGTCAGGCCAACGACGCCCTGATTGAGGTGGCCGCAAAGGTCCTGCCCGCCGGGTACGCCTACGACTTTTCGGGCCTGAGCCGCGAGGAAATCAGCGCGGGCAACAGCTCTATTTACATCTTCGCGCTTAGTATTGGTTTCGTGTTCCTGTTTCTGGCAGCTCTGTACGAAAGCTGGTCGGTGCCGTTTTCGGTGTTGCTGTCGGTACCCATCGGCGCGCTGGGCGCTATTCTGGCTCTGACGCTGTTTCCGTATCTGACCAACAACGTGTATGCGCAGATTGGCCTGATTACGCTCATCGGTCTGGCCGCCAAAAACGCCATCCTGATTGTGGAATTCGCCAAAGAGCGCGTGGACCGGGGCGAAGATCTCCTCGACTCGACCATCGAAGCCGTGCGATTGCGGCTGCGGCCCATCCTGATGACCTCGCTGGCCTTTATTCTGGGCGTGGTACCGCTGGCCATTGCCACAGGTGCCGGGGGCGTGGCCCGCGCTACCATTGGCCGTACGGTATTGGGCGGTATGTTGGCCGCTACCTCACTGGCTATTTTCGTAGTACCCGTACTCTACGTAGCCATTACCCGACTGGCCTACGGTAAAAAAGGACTGGCAGCGTTGAAGAAAAACGCGAAAAAAGAGGAAGAGAAGAAACCAGTTTC
>JACMPG010000187.1 GCA_014377625.1 Spirosoma sp. | reverse complement strand
GCTCATCGTAACGCCCGTCAACGAGGTCAGCTTCATTTCCTGGCTCGGTGGCGACGCACGCGGAACGTCGCCGTATTGTACCGGGCAGGGTTGGGAGGTAAAAGTCGGGTTGATGCGGGCGTACATCGAAGGCGTAGCGGCCATGCGTGAAATCGACCCCGGCATTCGCATCCTCACTACCGAACCGCTGGTGCATATCGTGCCGCCCCGCAACGCCACGCCGAAGCAAATTCGAGATGCGGCCATTGCCGACAACAACCAGTTTCAGACAACCGACATGCTGGCCGGACGGCTGATGCCCGAACTGGGTGGCTCGCCCGAGTTCCTGGATATTGTGGGACTGAATTATTACTACAACAACCAATGGGTACTGGACTTCGGCGATTTCTTGGGCTGGGCCGACGCCGTACCGGACCCGCGCTGGATACCCCTCCGAAACCTGCTGAAGAAAGCCTGGAAACGGTACAATCGTCCCATCGCCCTGACCGAAACCAGCCATCCCGGCATTGACCGCCCCGGCTGGATGAACATGATTGGCCGGGAGTGCCGCGCCGTGCTGAACGCGGGCGTACCCTTGTGGGGGGTATGCCTCTACCCAATCATCGACCGCCCCGACTGGGACCATCTGGATCAGTGGCATCAAGCCGGCCTGTGGGATGCTGACCTGAGCCAAACTCCGCCAGGCCGAGTGCTTTCTGAACCGTATGCCGACGCGCTGCGCTGGGCACAGCATACAACAGCATCGGTGGGTGAATTGCTGGTAGGATAGCAGGAGCATCTCGTTACATACTCAATGCCTGTAATCTACTTACTTTCTTCCCAAGTACGGATGAGGGCGGTCAAAGGGCGTAGTTCAATCAGAAAGCCGTCATGGCCGTAAAGCGAGTCGATTTCCTGATAACGTGCACCGGGAATATGACGGGCCATAAACTGCTGCTCCGTGGCCGGAAACAACAGATCAGACCGAATACCGACGACCAGCGTTCTGGCCCGGATTTGCCCCAGCGCGTTGGGAATACTGCCCCGGTTACGACCTACGTTGTGCGAATCCATGGCTTTGGAGAGAATTCTGTACGTAAAGGCATTGAACCGCTCCGCAATTTTCTCGCCCTGATACCGCTGGTAGCCAGCCGCCTTGTAGCCATCCATCTGCTCATTGTTGTCCAGTGCCTGCGTAAAGCCGTAGGTGTCGTAATTTCGATACGAGATCATGGCCATGGCGCGGGCCGCTTTCATGCCCGACGTCCCCGCGTCGGCACGGGCTTCGGGCCAGGTGGGATCGGCTTCGATGGCCATGCGCTGCGCTTCGTTGAAGGCAATGACCCAGGGCGACGCCACTGCCGATGCGGCAATGACAATCAGGTCTTCAATAAGATCAGGCTGTAAAACGGCCCACTCCAGCCCCTGCTCCCCACCTACCGATCCGCCAATACAGGTTTTTATACGGGTAATACCGAGTTCCTGCCGAAGCAGGTCCAGCGCACCCACCATGTCGCGGATAGTTACGGCAGGAAAATCGTGGTAGTACGGTTGCCCCGTAGCAGGATTTACCGACAATGGGCCGGTAGAGCCATAGCAGGACCCCAGTACATTGGCACAGACGATGAAATCACGGTCGGGATCCGCATATTTGCCCGGTCCTGCCATGCCGCTCCACCAGTCGGTAGGGTCAGCGTTGCCAGTGAGGGCGTGGCAAATCCAGACCACGTTGGTACCATCGGCATTGAGGGTACCGTGCGTGGTATAGGCCAGCCGGAATCCGGATAGTTCAGCACCCGATTCAAGCGGGTATGAGTATTTGTAGTCGAAAAAATGCTCCAAAATAGCAACGATTTATAGCCCCTAACGAAGCCGCCAGTGCGGGTAGTTTAGGCAGGAGTTAGCACCTTGCCGAGGGGTAGGTTGCCAGCGGTTCAAAGAGCCTGATCTCTCCCCGCTTCTTTATAAATCAACCTGCGCCGGTCAGAAAACCAGTCGCGAACGAATTGACTTGATGCCACAAGTTTACGCGCCAAATGGGCATAAACCAAACCCTACCGACTATTTGTAGCCGTTCCCTCTTTTTTTTGTCCTGCCGATGGCTGGTTCTTTTGGCCGCCGTTTTTCCGGGTTATCTTTGCCCATAAACACCACCGACCATGGAACAACCCCAGCCCTACAAATATAATCGCGATAATGCCAAACGCACGGCTGGAACCACCACCCTCAAAGATGCCATCGGTCAGTTGCTCAGGCACTATCAGCTCCAGACGCGCTTTAACGAGACCTACCTCGAAGCATTCTGGGGCCGCATGATGGGTCAGGCCATTGCCTCCCGCACCAGCCGTATCTACGTGCGCGACCGCAAACTGCACATCGAGATTTCGTCGGCTCCCATGCGGCAGGAACTGGTAAACGCCCGGCAGAAGCTGATTCAGGTTATCAACAAGGACATGGGCAGCGACGTTATCGACGATGTCGTCTTTATTTGAGATAATTCATTGGCAGCTGTCCCTTCAGAACTCAATCAGTAAATTCCGGCGTTCCTGCTGCATCGTCAGCGGTTCGGCTATGAAGCGGGCGTTCAGCCCCAGCCGCTTACAACCCGCTAGCCAGACGGATTCGGGAATGACCAAAATTCCGTTTTGCTTTCGAACCTCGTAATAATCCGAAAAGCGCAGCCGGAACAGCAGTTTCAGCATAGTCAGCAACTGCCCCTGTCGTAACGACCGGCCCAGAATGCTCAGTACGTCGCCCATCACCCCTTCCTCCACAATCAAATCGCAGATAAGGGCTTTGGCACCAGGCGCGGCCAATTGTTTGATATTAGCCAGCAGCTGCATGGCTTCGTTGGCATTGCGGTAGTATTGCACTACGCTCATGACAATAACCAGATCGAACTGCCTACCGGCTACTACGCTGAAGTTCAGGTAATCATCAGCGGGTAAGTCATGAAAAAAGACCGTTGAATGGTCGGCGTGTTTGGTGCGGGCCAGCGCGTTGTATCGCTCCGAAATATCAATTCCATGTAGCTCGGCCACCCGGTTGTACCAGGCATCTTCCAGATTGCCGGGGCCAGAGCCAATGTCCAGTACGCGCGTACCGGACGTAAGCGAAACAAGCGTTTCGACATGGGCCAGAAAATAGGCGTAGTTAGCCGACATCGACTCGTCAAATTCGTTTTCTGTCTGCCAGAAATCAAGCCAGGTTGCAGTCATCAGTATTTTTTGGGGAGGTGGTGAGTGAGTGTAAAGTGTGAAAAGCCCTCATTTTTCAGGCAGTAAAACCAGGACACTGGGTTTGGCAATCGCCGTTTGTGTATGCATTAGAAATAGGATTCGTAACCAGATCAGTACGCAGGGCAGGGCTTTGAGCGCGTAGGGAACAGTAAACCGATCACGCAGGAACGCCGGAAAAAAATCGCTGGGCGAGAGGATCGTCAACACAAAACAACTCAGCAGCAGGAGCCGATCAAGGGTGTTTTGGGGGCAGACGTACCACCAGCATAGTACACCCGTAACAGCGGTTATGTATGTCGGCGACTCAGCGACAGGGTTGAAGATGACCTGAAAAATCAGCACCGAGGCCAGCAGCAGGAACCGAAACGACCGCTCACCAAACTTATTGATGTGT
>JACMPG010000186.1 GCA_014377625.1 Spirosoma sp. | reverse complement strand
GCGTTCGCGGTAGGGCTTTAAATAAGGTTTCCGGGAATCCAGCTCGGCCTGGATTCTGGCAGGTGGCAAAGTCAGCGTATCGGCGGGCCGAAGGGGCGTGTACATGTTATCGCCGTAATACAACTTCTGGGTTTTAACGCCCCGGATAATGAGTCGGACGGTGCTGATAAGTTCACTGTTCTGAGCAATGGTTCGTGCCGTATTTTTCCACCAGGAACCGTCCAGATTAACATACGCATTTCGAACCAGTGCGTTATCGAACCCATCCATTTTATCTTTTCCTACATCATTGACGCCAATCAGGAACAGGATGATATCTGGCTTCAACTGAAGCAGATAATTATCCAGCAAGGCCTGATGACCGTAGGTAGAATGGCCATTCAGACCGGCATTATTCATCCACAGGTTGGGTAGAGCCGGGCGTAGTTGCCGGGTCAATACAGCAGGCCAGTCAGTACCATCGCTTAGAAAGTAACACTCGGTCGTACTGCCACCCACAGCCAGTACGGTCAGGTGGCGGTTCCAGTCCTTTGGCGGCTCCGGCCCCCGAAAACCCAGTGAGTTTTTGGTGTGCAGAACGTTTTTATTTACCAGGGGCAGCCCATCGGCCGTCATTTCGTACCGCTTGTTAACGGGCAGAATAATTTTATCGTTTTTAAGGCGGGGCTGTAGTGGATTATAAATCCGCAACACCACTTCGAGTAAAATAGAGACGACGGCTACCAGGTAGCTTACATACAACAATTGATTCGCTACTTTCGACCACATAGTTCCGTTACGATTACCTGAATAATAGTCTACACCTGTACTCAAGGGTAGCTGGCCACAAGGACCTGGTTAACCTGGCCAGTCTCTTAAAGGCCAGCGTACAGTTATTTGCCCGATAAACTTAATGAATAGAGTAATACCTCGCTTTATTTATCGGCAGTTTAACCTATTCATCGAAATAGATCAGCACCCGGAAAAGGGCATGCTTAACAAACTTTAACACCCTGACCCGGCCTTTACGGGGCCGATTTTCCGTAATTTTGGACCTTCCTTACACAAAAGCAGTTCATTAATCTTCACTTCTATGCCTTCATTTAAGCGCCTGAATGTCTTTGTTGGCTGGGCCGTTTTCGCTGTCGCGCTGTTTACCTACGCGAGTACCGTTGAGCGAACGGCCAGTTTCTGGGACTGTGGCGAATTCATTGCGTGTTCATTTAAACTCCAGGTACCTCACCCACCGGGGGCGCCATTTTTTCTGCTGCTGGGGCGGCTGTTCTCCATGCTGGCCCTCGGCGATCTCGCCAGCGTAGCCTACTGGGTCAACTTAGTATCGGTACTGGCCAGTGCGTTCACCATCGCGTTTCTGTTCTGGACCATCACGATGCTGGCGCAGAAGCTGTTGACGAATCAAAACGAGAGCGAGTACACCACCGCCGATACGCTGCTGATCATTGGCACCGGCGCGGTAGGTGCGCTGGCTTACACGTTTTCCGATACGTTCTGGTTCTCGGCGGTCGAAGCCGAAGTCTACGGCATGTCGTCGTTTTTTACGGCCATTGTCGTCTGGGCGGCTTTCCGCTGGGAGCGCATTCAGGATGAGGCCGCGGCCAACCGCTGGCTTATTTTCATTGCCTACCTGACGGGCCTGTCCATTGGCGTTCACTTACTGAACCTGGTTACGCTACCCGCACTGGCCCTGATTTATTACTTCAAGAAATACCCCAAACCCACGTTCTGGGGGGGAGCCGCTGCCTTTATGGTTGGTCTGGTTATTCTGGCCATCATCAACTCCGGTATTATTCCGGGCCTGCCGGGCATGGCGTTTTTTGTTGAGCGCATCTTCGTCAATACCTTTGGCCTACCCTACAACTCCGGCATTTTCTTCTTCGTGGCCATCTTCCTCGGTGCAGTTGTGTACAGCATTATCTGGTCGGCACGGAAACAACGCCCCCTGTTAAACACCTCGCTGCTGGCCCTGGCATTTGTCCTGATTGGCTATGCGTCGTACATGCAGGTACTGGTACGGGCCGATTTCAACCCGCCTATTAACGAGAACAAGCCCGACGATGCCCTGAACTTCCTGTCGTACCTGCGCCGGGAGCAGTACGGCAGCCGCTCGCTGTTATACGGGCCGGTGTTTACCTCGCGGCCCGTTGATCAGAAGCGCGGGGCGCCCCTCTGGAAAAAGGAAAACGGTAAGTACGTCATCTTCGATTACCAGCCGGAATACATCTACAATCCCGGCGATGAAATGCTGTTTCCGCGCGTCTACAGCAGTCAGCAGAATCACCCCGCGCTCTACCGCCGAATGCTGGGCCTGTCTGAAGGACAAAAACCTACGATGGGCGACAACCTGAAGTTTTTGTTCAATTACCAACTGGGGCATATGTGGTGGCGGTACCTGATGTGGAACTTTGCCGGGCGCGAATCGGACGAAGAAGGCGCCGGCTACCTCCTCCCCTGGTCAACCGATCAGGGCGTACCGACGCTGCTGGCGGAAAACAAAGCCCGCGACAATTTTTACATGCTTCCCTTTGCACTTGGGTTACTGGGAATTGCCTTCCAGTATTTCCGACGTCGGCGTGATTTCCTGATTGTGGGGCTGCTGTTTCTCTTTACGGGAATAGCCCTGCAAATCTTCCTGAATTCACCACCCCAGGAACCCCGTGAACGGGACTATATATACGTCGGTTCATTTTATTTCTTCGCCATCTGGCTGGGTCTGGGCGTAATGTCCGTGGCCGAAGGGTTACGTAATGTCCTCAAAAACGATACCGCCCGCACCGGCCTGGTAGTGGGACTGAGTTTGCTGGTGCCGGTAATGATGGGGGCCAAGAGCTGGAACAATCACGACCGCAGCAACCGCTACCAGTCGGTCGATTTTGCCAAGAACCTACTCAATTCCTGCGCACCCAACGCCATTCTGTTTACGGGGGGCGACAACGATACCTTCCCCCTCTGGTACGTACAGGAAGTGGAGGGTTTCCGCACCGACGTACGGGTCTGTAACCTGAGCCTGCTCGGTACGGAGTGGTATATTCAGCAGATGAAGCGCAAGACGTACCTGTCGGAGCCATTGCCGATTTCGCTGGAGATGGATAACTTCAACAAGGGAAAGAACGACATCGTCCCGTTTTATGAGGTTCCGGCGGTGAAAAACGGCATCGACCTCAAGCAATACATCAGCCTGATCAAAACCAACAATCAGGCCGTGCAGGTACCCCTCACCAACGGCGATCTGACCAGTATCCTGCCCTCGTCCGTCCTGTTTCTGCCCATCGACAAAGCGGCTGTCGATAAAGCCGGTTTTGTGCCGGCATCGCTGCGCCCATTCATGAAGGATACGTTGCAATGGACCATCGGAAAGAAGGACCTCTACAAGCCCGATCTGATTATGCTCGATATGATTGCCAACAACAACTGGCAGCGACCCATCTATTTTTCGAGTACGCTGGGAGGAGACAATTACCTGAATCTTAAGGACCATATGCAGCTCGAAGGATACGCCTACCGCCTAATGCCAGTGGCCGTACCGGGCGCGACGGACGGTTTTGTGAATTCGGACCTCATGTATACCAACATGACGAAAAAAACCTTCTGGCGCGAGTTCGACAATCCGGATGTGTATTATGACGAGACCTACAAAGGGCCGCCGGTGATCTCGGCCCGCATCGCATTCTTCCGGCTGGCCGACCAGCTACTGCGAGAAGGCAAGAAAGAAAAAGCCCGCGACGTACTAAACTATTCGCTGAAGGTGATCCCGGATAAGAGCATTCCATTCGACCAGATTTCGGGCAACTACGTGCGGTTCCTGTTCGAGGTTGGCGAAACCAGGAAGGCTCTTGAGATTGCCGAGACGATGGCTACCCGTGCCGATCAGAACCTGACCTACGCCAAGTCAGGCCAGGGTCAGTTTGGCAACCCCGACGCCGATTTGTATATCCTGCAAACCGTCGTGGAAGCCTGTAAAGAAGCCAAGCAAACAGCCGCAGCCGCCAAATACGATGCGATCTTCCAGAAACACATCGCGAGCTTTGG
>JACMPG010000185.1 GCA_014377625.1 Spirosoma sp. | reverse complement strand
AGTGGCCATATCGATTTGTAACGCTAAAACAACAAAGGCGAAGATACCAAAATATCCCCGCCCGACTGATAACTGGTTACTGCTCACTGAACCTCACACCTCCTCCGTCACCAATTGCTTGTCGTAGAGTTCGCGGTAGGCACCGTTGCCGGCGATGAGTTCGTCGTGCGTACCGACCTCTACAATCTCGGCGTTGTCAAGCATGATAATATGGTCGGCGAGTTTGGCGGAGGAGACGCGGTGCGAAATGACGACCGAGGTGCGGTTGGACATGATGCGCCGGAGGTTGTTGAGAATGATGTTCTCGGTATTGGTATCGACCGCCGAAAGGCAATCGTCCAGAATCAGGATACGGGGATCGCGGGCAATGGCACGGGCAATACTGAGCCGCTGTTTCTGCCCACCACTGAGCGTAACGCCCCGCTCGCCCACGCGCGTCTCGAACTGCTGCGGAAAATCCAGCACGTTCTGGTATAGGTCAGCATCGCGAATGGCCTGCTCCACGCGGGTCTGAGGCAGGTTGGGCTTGCCAAAACGGACGTTGTCGCTGATGGTGTCGGAGAACAGGAACACATCCTGCGGTACGTAGCCCATCTGCTCGCGCAGGTTCGTGAGGTTGTAATCCTGAATGGGAATACCGTCGATCAGAATCTCACCCAATGAGGCATCGTACATACGCGTGAGCAGGTTGGCAATGGTCGTTTTACCGGAGCCGGTAGTGCCCAATATCGCGATGGTTTCGCCCGCCCGCACGTGCATCGAGAAGTTCTTGACGGCCACAATCCCCGAATCAGGATAGACGAACCGCACGTTTTTAAACTCGATCTCACCCGCAATTTCGTGGGTCAGATTTTTTCGCGAAACGATGTTGGTTTTAATATTCAGAAACTCGTTGATGCGCTCCTGCGACGCTGCCGCCCGCTGCGTTTGGCTGGTGGTCCAGCCGAGGGCCATAACGGGCCAGGTCAGCATGTTCACGTATAGGATAAACTCGGTAATGTTGGCCACCGTGAGCCGACCGGCCAGAATCTCCTGACCGCCCACATAAACCACCAGGATATTACTCAGGCCCACCAGAATAGCCACAATCGGAAAAAACAGCGAATCGACCCGCGTCAGACCCACCGATTTATCGCGGTATTCGTTGCTCTCAAGCTCGAATCGGGCCGCCGAGTTTTGTTCCTGAACGTAGGCTTTCAGCACCCGAATTCCCGAAAATGCTTCCTGCACGTAGGTAGATAACCGCGATAACGACCGCTGTATCTCTTCTGACCGGCGGATGATGGTGCTATTGACAATGTAAATCGACACCGACAGTACCGGCAGCGGCAACAACACGTATAAGGATAATCGGGCGTTGATACTGACCATATAGCTGATGACCAGAATGAACAGCACAATCAGGTTCAGCCCGTACATGATGCTTGGTCCTACGTACATCCTGACCTTACTGACGTCTTCTGAAATGCGGGCCATCAGATCGCCGGTATTATGCTGCCGGTAGAAGCTAAGCGGCAGGGTTTGGTAGTGCTCGTAAATCTCATTCTTGAGGTCATACTCCACGTGCCGCGACATGACGATGAGCGTTTGCCGGACCAGAAACAGAAAAAATCCTTTCAGCAACGCCAGCACCAGCGTGCCACCCGCAAAGAGCAGTAGCCCAAACGCAAATATGTCGTACATGACCGACTGCAACGGCGACTGATCGTAGAGGTAGTATACGTCGATGGTTTCGCTGACCAGATCAATGGCGTAGCGGACAAGCTGCGCCGGAAAAATGCCGAAAAGGTTGGAGACGATGGTAAAAACCGTTCCCCAGATCAGGTACCATTTGTACTTGACGAGGTATTTATTGAGGTACGAAAGAGCTTTCACAGACGGGCCGCGTTTTGGGAGAGGTAACGCCGGGGTATGGTTTTCGGTTTCCGGGTTGTCCGTACGCCATCATCCGATTGGGAAAACCAGGTAATGAGCCGTAATTTTGCGGGCCGGGTTTCTCTTTAACACAGAGAAACAGAGGATAAAACAGAGACAACAGAGCCTAAATGGTTAAGTGTTCATGGCTGCAGTAGTAAGTTTCTCCGTTTCCTCTGACCTTTCTCCCTTCCTCTGTGTTAAAAACTCCTACCCGGTTCGTTCTTTTCTTTTCGGAAACAGTAAACCAAAAGCATGTTAAACAGGCGATTGTTACGGATTAAAGTGATGCAGGCATTATATGCCCTCGAACAGGCCCGATCGGCCACGGAGCAATTGGCCATCGACGGTATTGCCGAGTTGTTCCAGCCCGATCTCAACTCGATGGAGCCGCAGAACAAACGGCAACTTGAGGGGTATCGTAAACTGGCCAACCTACTCTTTGCCGAAGCTATCAAAACAAATCAGCCCGCCGAAGACGACGACGCGCCCAAAAAAGTTTTGAAAGCAGCTAACGATGGCTTGTTATACTATCAGATTCGGCGAAAAAAAGACCGGCAGCATCTCGCCCAGATGATGATCCGGCAGGTAAACGGCATCTACGAAAGCTATTTGCAGACGTTGTTGTTACTACCCGAACTTGGCCAGGCCGCCCAAACCGACAGCGAACGCAAATACCGCGATGTAGACGAGAAGCCGTTTTCTTTTGAAAGTACGCTGAACGACAATACGGTAGTGCAGGCGTTGGCAAGTTATCAGCCCCTGCGCGACGAGGCTCTGCGCGCTGGCATTTCATGGGCCGATGACCTCGGTTTTGTGCGTAAAGCCCTGCGCGAAGTGCTGAAAGCTGACGATACCTACCGCGCCTACTGCGCTCAGGCCACCCACACCGCCGACGAAGATCAGGCCCTGGCGCAATACGTACTGCGAACGCTTATTTTCAAGCATGACACCATCCGCGATCACTTAGCCGAGATCGACCTGAGCTGGGCCGAGAACAGCGAGGTAGTGCGCGGCCTGGCCATCCGAACACTCAAATCAGTACAGTCGGTTACGGGTTTACAACTCGAACCCCTCACCGACGACTGGGACGAAGACCAACTGTTTATGAACACGCTGTTTGAGCAGTTTCAGGAAAATAACGACGAATTTGAAACGCTTCTGGTCGATCAGCTTCAGAACTGGGACGTAGAGCGGGTGGCCATGCTGGACCGGATTATCCTGAAACTGGCCCTGACCGAGTTACTAAGTTTTCCGAACATTCCCGTCAAGGTCACGATTAATGAGTACATAGAACTGGCTAAAGCCTACAGTACTCCGCAAAGTGGTAAGTTTGTAAACGGAATCTTAGACAATCTGTCCGAGAAATTACAGGCCTCAGGCAGGCTGCGTAAAAGTGGCCGGGGCCTTTTAGACAACAAATAAGATGTATAGTCGTAGAGTTATGCAGTTACCCCATCGGGAGCCAGCCAGCTTTACAACTCTACAACTTTATAACTTCTCAAAAAATGAGCCGTATATCACGTGATCTAACCTTTCTGCTGACCGGTATGGTTGGTGGTGCCCTAATGGGCCTGTTGTATGCCCCTGAAGAGGGCAAAATCACCCGCGACAAACTGACGTTCCGGCTGTCGAAATACCGTGAGCAAATCGAGCAACTGCTCGACGAACTCCGCCGGCCCAACGAACTTCCCGAAAACCTGTCGCGCCATGAAGGACAACGCGTAGTAAATGACGCCCGTGAAAAAGCGGAACGTCTGCTCGAAGACGTTGACCGGCTTATGGCCCAGATCAAGCAGCAAAACGCTTAATTTTGTTCAATGAAAAACTGGTTTTACATCGTCGCGCTCGGTACGCTGACCCTCGGGCAGTTCAGTTGCGACAACCGGCAGCAGGGGCAGGAAGCCCAGACAACAGCCTCAGAGAAAAGCCCTAAAATTAAGTTCGCTGAAAATGGCATTTATGACTTCGGCGAAATGGTTGAGGGCGACACGGTCGAACACGTCTTTGCCTTCACCAATACCGGCGAGTTTCCACTCATTATCAACAACGTAACGGCGTCGTGCGGCTGCACCACGCCCGAATGGCCCCACGAGCCGGTCATGCCCGGCCAGCAATCGTCCGTAACGGTACGGTTTAATAGCCGGAGCAAGATGGGCGAACAGAACAAAACCATCACCATCTTTGCCAACACAGACCCGGCCATGACCGATCTGCAGTTCCGGGCTCTGGTGATGCCCAAGCCTGATTCGACCAAGTCGTAAACTCACTCAATTATCTCCTGACATGAACGCAATCCTATTACAACTACTACCGTCCGGCGGCTCTTCCATGCTGGCTAACATCCTGCTTTGGGGTGGTATTATCCTGGTATTTTACTTCTTCATGATCCGGCCTCAACAGAAGAAGCAAAAAGATCAGAAATCGTTTGTCGATAACCTCAAAAAAGGTGACAACGTCGTAACCGTCGGCGGGCTGCATGGCCGCGTAACAACAGTTGACGCCACTACAGTCATATTGGAAGTGGACCGGGGCGTAAAGATGACCTTCGAGAAAAGCTCGGTCTCGCGCGAAGTCACCGGTAAACCTACCGAAGCCGAACTTAAATAAGGCCTGCGGTGGCGGGACGCCAGACTGCCACCATGAACCGAATACCATGCCGTCTGTGACTACCCCGAACAACACTCCGTCGTTTCAGTTGAGTAAATTTCTGCTTTGCGTGGGGGCAGCTGCGGTGTTCTGGCTACTCAACGCCCTGAACAAACCCGGCTATACGCTCAACGTTGAATACCCGATTCATTTCGTTTACAACGACTCACTATACATACCCACCTCGTCCCTGCCCCGCACGGTAACGGTCAACGTATCGAGCGATGGCTGGGGTCTGTTGCGTCATGCCTGGCAACCCTTTCAGGACGAACCCGTTGATTACGTAGTACGCAACCCGCTCCAGGCTTCCATTATCAATACGTCGTCATTGACAATAGCACTGGCCGAACACATTAAGCGATTGCGCGTCAACCACGTCGTAGCCGATACACTCGACTTACAATTTGACCGGCGCATGACCAAAACCATCCGGCTGGCCGTAGACAGTACCCGCATTGATCTGGTTTCACCCTATGTCATATCGAGCGTCATCAACGTAACGCCCCGTACCATTGAGGTAACAGGTCCCGCGCAACTGGTGCGCGGCCTGCCCGACACCGCCTGGATCCGCATCCCGCGCAAACGCATCGTAGCCAACTACGACGAAGAGCTGCCCCTGAATCAGTTCCGGCACCCCCTGCTGCACAGCAGCGCAACCAAAGCAGACGTCAGCTTCGAGATCGGCGAGTTACTGAGTCCGCAGTAGGGAAAACGGTTAGAGGTGTTGATGCGGGTTCTCCTCACACCACCAGTTCTGCCTTCAGAAACTTACCCGTATGGCTTCCCTTACGCCCGCTACTTTCCCGGGGGTGCCTTCGGCGATGATGTAGCCGCCTTTGTTGCCGCCTTCCGGGCTATTTCGTAAGTTTACAAAAACGCTAAGAATCATGGAAAGCGCAGTACTGGAACAACAGGAAAGGGAGACAGACGAAGTCCGTATCGCCATGTCGAAGGAGACCTTTCTCAACTGGTCGCCCGACGATGGTTTTCTGTACGAGTACGATAATGGCTTTGCCGAGCAGACAACAGGCATGAAACGGAGAGAACGTTACATCATCAGCAACATTCAGGCTAAGTTCTTAACTACGAAAGCGTTTGGAGAAAAGGCATGGTTATTTGAAGAGTCCGATGTCTGGGTTACCGATAGCCAAAAGCGTATTCCTGACATGGCGTTCTTCACCCGTGAGCAGATTGCGGACACGAGCGAAACCGAACCCATTCCGGCTTTCGTCGTCGAGTTGATTTCACCCTCTGACAAGGCCGATAAGATTGAGCGGAAAGTAATCGAGTACTTCAACGCCGGGGTTCAGGCAATCTGGCACGTTTTCCCCGCCCTTCAGATGGTCCGGGTATTCACAACGGTCAATAGCAACACCACCCATTTCGAGACGGACGTATTTGACGCTGGTCCGGTTGTTCCCGACCTGTCGATGACTGTGAACGAGTTATTTGCACGGTAATCTTATCACCCCGCCAATTCCGCTTTTAAAAACTTGCCGGTATAGCTCCCCTTCACCGTTGCCACTTTCTCGGGGGTGCCTTCGGCGATGATGTAGCCGCCTTTATTGCCGCCTTCCGGGCCGAGGTCGATGAGGTAGTCCGAGACTTTTATTACGTCCATGTTGTGTTCGATAATCAGGACGGTGTTGCCCTTGTCGGCGAGTTTGTTCAGGACGTCCAGCAGGTGCGAAATATCCTGAAAGTGGAGACCGGTGGTGGGTTCGTCCAGAATATACATCGTTTTACCGGTGTCTTTTTTGGAGAGTTCTTCGGCCAGTTTTACGCGCTGTGCTTCGCCCCCGCTCAGGGTGGTAGCGTGTTGACCGAGGGTAATGTAGCCCAGCCCTACGTCGTTCATGGTCGTCACTTTGCGCAGGATTTTCGGCTGACTCGCAAAGAAATCCAGCGCCTGCTCTACGGTCATGTCCAGCACGTCGGCAATGGATTTACCTTTGAAGCGGACCTCCAGCGTTTCGCGGTTAAAGCGTTTGCCCTTGCAGGTTTCGCACAGCACGTGTACGTCGGGCAGGAACTCCATCTCGATCTTTTTCATGCCCGCTCCTTCGCAGTCTTCGCAGCGGCCACCCTTCACGTTAAATGAGAACCGGCCCGGCTTGTAGCCCCGGATTTTGGCTTCGGGGAGTTCGGCAAACAGCATTCGGATCTCGGTAAACATACCAGTGTACGTGGCCGGATTGGAGCGGGGTGTCCGGCCAATGGGCGACTGATCGACTTCGATAACCTTATCCAGATGCTCCAGCCCTTCTACCGATTTGAACGGCAGCGGCTCGCGCTTCGACTTGTAAAAGTGCCGGTTCAGCACCGGAAACAGCGTTTCGTGAATCAATGACGATTTTCCACTGCCCGACACGCCCGTAATCGTGACCATGCGGCCCAGCGGTAATTTCAGCGTCACGTTCTTGAGGTTATTGCCCGTAGCGTTCTTAATCATCAGGAATTTACCACTGCCTTTGCGTCGTTCGGCGGGTACGGCAATGGCGCGTCGGCCACTGAGGTAGTCGGCGGTGGTACTGCCATTTTTCAGGAATTCGTCGGGGGTTCCCTGTCCCACTACGCTGCCGCCGTGCCGTCCCGCGCCGGGACCGATATCAAGGATATAGTCCGACTCCAGCATCATGTCTTTGTCGTGTTCAACAACGAGAACGGTGTTGCCGAGGTCGCGCAGGTTCTTGAGCGAGTCGATGAGTTTGACGTTGTCGCGCTGGTGCAGACCAATGCTCGGTTCGTCCATGATGTACAATACGCCCACGAGTTGCGTACCAATCTGCGTAGCCAGCCGGATGCGCTGCGCTTCGCCCCCGCTCAGCGTGCGCAGGGGCCGGTCGAGGGTCAGATATTCCAGGCCAATGTCGACTAAGAAACCGATACGTTTGCGGATTTCTTTCAGGATTTCCTTACCAATCAGCCGCTGCCGGTTGGTCATGCGGTCTTCTACGCCTACGAACCACGCAGCCAGATCGGCAATGTCCATCTGCGCCAGTTCTGAAATGTTTTTGTCGGCGATTTTGAAGAACAGCGATTCTTTTTTGAGCCGTGCGCCGTTGCATTCCGGGCAGGTACTGACGACCATAAAATCATGAATCCAGTCCAGAATCTTATCGCTGCCCTGTTCCTGCTGCCGTTTCAAAAAGTTGACAATACCCTGAAATTTAAAGCTGTAATAGTTCTCTCCCGGATATTTCTTCGACGGTACGGTGGATTCCTCCTCGGTACCGTACATCAGCGCGTACATCAAATCGTCGGGAAATTTACTGACGGGGCTGCTGAGGTTCAGCTTGTATTTCTTCAGTATCGCTTCGATTTCCTTGAAAATCCAGAGTTCGCGAAACTCACCCAGCGGGGCAATGGCTCCCCGGCTGATGCTCAGCGACTTATCGGGAATGACCGACTCTTCCGTGATTTCTTCTACTACGCCAAGCCCCGTACAAACCGGGCAGGCACCGTAGGGCGAGTTGAACGAAAACGAATTGGGCGACGGTTCGTCGTAGCTGATGCCTGATTCGGGGTCCATCAGATTCTGCGAGAAATACACCAGATTCCCGTCGCCATCCAGCATCTGCATCGCGCCTTTACCCTGCTTCATGGCAGTCTGCACCGACTGACTAAGCCGGTACCGCGACTGTCCATCGCCCTCTTCGCTCTTCGGCACGAGCCGGTCAATTACGATTTCAATATCGTGAATTTTATAGCGGTCCAGCTGCATCTTCGCCACGATTTCCTGCACCGTGCCATCGACCCGCACTTTAGTATAGCCCATCTTGGCAATCTGCACGAACAACTCGCGGTAATGCCCTTTTCGGCTGCGGATCACGGGCGCGAGCAGCGTTAGCTTCTGCCCCTCGTACTGCGCCATAATCGTATCAATGATCTGATCCTGCGACTGCCGCTCCATTTTCCGGCCCGTCACGTAGGAATACGCATCCCCGGCACGGGCATAGAACAGGCGCAGAAAATCGTAAATCTCGGTAGTCGTACCGACGGTGGAGCGGGGGTTTTTAGAGGTTGTTTTCTGCTCGATGGAAATGACCGGACTCAGGCCGTTGATCTTGTCAACGTCAGGCCGCTCCATATCGCCGATGAACGAGCGGGCGTAGGCCGAGAAACTCTCCATGTACCGACGCTGCCCTTCGGCATAAATTGTATCGAACGCCAGTGACGATTTGCCGCTGCCGCTGATACCCGTTACAACCACGAGTTTATTGCGCGGAATGCTGACGTCAATGTTTTTGAGGTTGTGTTCACGGGCACCGAGTACCTCAATCTGATCGTAACCGGTGAGGTCAATATCGGATAAAACGGCGGGAGTGCCGGTGGCTTTTTCTTCTGCTATCACGTCGTATTTGCTGGGGTCGGTGTATTCCTGATAGGAACGCTATGGAGCGGGGGCGGGTTCCGTTTCGGTGGGGCAATGGCGGGCGTTCGCTACCTTTGCCGCATGACCGATTTACACCAGCGTTTTCTAAATATAAAGACCCTGATTTTCGATGTTGATGGCGTCCTGACTAATGGCGACGTGCATTTACTGGAATCTGGCGAGCAGTTCAGAACGTTCGACATCAAAGACAGCTACGCCCTCGGAGCCGCTATAAAAGCCGGCTTGCGGGTCGGCATCGTCTCGTCGGCCAACGCCGAAGGAGCACGGAAATGGTTTGGCGTACTGGGCATTCGTGACCTGTTTATGGGCGGCCCGCCGGACCAGAAAATCAACGCCTACCTCGGTTACGTTTCGCGCGACAACCTGACCGAATCCGAAATCCTTTACATGGGCGACGATATCATTGACTACCCCATTCTGACCCGCCCCCATCTGCTGCCCACCTGCCCCGCCGACGCCGTTGATGAAATACGGGCCGTATGTCAGTACATATCCCCAAAACCCGGCGGTCGCGGTGCCGTGCGCGATGTGGTAGAACAGGTACTGAAAGCGCAGGGTAAGTACTTGGACATAATTATATAGAAATACGAATGGGTAGTATCTTCGCGCCATGAAGCCTAAACGCTACGTCCGCTTAGAAGCCCCCGAAATCATTACCCTCCAGGAAGGGTATAAAAATGTGGCTCATCACCAGTTT
>JACMPG010000184.1 GCA_014377625.1 Spirosoma sp. | reverse complement strand
TCCAGCCAGCTTTCGGGCAGTCGCAGCATATTGACCGGGTCAACACCGCTCTGAAAGGGTTGCCCCGGATCAAGCACCGAGAAATAACTGACCAGCCCCACCAAACTTACCAGCAGTACCGCAGCCGCCACGCGCCAGGTCGCTCCATACCGTTGCCGCCCCGACCGACGAACGGGCAGATACGTTATGTCTTCGTCGTGTACCAGTACCGGGCCGAGGGCCGTAACGGGGACAGCATCCAGCGCGGGTTCGGTTTGTAATTGTCGGTTGAGAGCCGTTGCCGTAATGGCCGACATGCCGTACGATTCGCCGAAAAAATTATGGCGCAGACCCGGCTCAAACTGCAGCCTACCTTCGTCGTTCTGACTGAATGACCCGATATTGTCCAGGTCGAACCGGCCCTGCGCAACCACCTGCCGACGCATCTCACCCACAAACTGACTAACCTGACGCTGGGCCTGCTCGCGGCCAATACCTTCGTGCAGCATGATGTAATTGAGCAGAATACCATCGTCCAGCCGCAGGGCCTCGTTAAATGCCACCCGCTTGCGGGGGGGCAGATACTGTCCGGTGGTTTCGGAGAACGAAGCGGATTGATAGTGCGTCAGGAAAGCCCCCAGTTCCGGCACGACCACGCAGTCGTACTGATAGAGTAGTTTTTTGAGGTAGTCGTTCAGGTATGGCATAGCGTGGAAGGTTAGAATGAGTAGCTGATTCCGCCCAGAAAGTTAAGGCCCTGTACCTGATAATACAAATACCGCTGGTACTGCTGACCAAAGATGTTATTCAACGACACAAACGCCGACACCTGCTTGCCGAGGAAATAGTCAATCTTGACGTTGGCGTCGTAAATCGGCTTAAGCGTGTAGGTAATACCGGTGTTGAAGTTCTTATTTTGGATGCCCTCGTAGAAATACACATCTGCCGTGATGAACAGCTTTTTGTTCAGAATATACGAGTTGGTCCAGGTGGCCGAAGTGCGGGGGCGTCCCCACGCTGCTTCGAGCCGGTCAATGCCGTAGTTGAAGAAATCAGCCCGCAGCGACGAGCGGAACTTGTCTTTCTGCTCAAAGGCCAGTTGCGCCGAAACGGTCAGAACCTTAGCCGTACCCGCGTCGTAGAGGACGAAGAACCGGGTACTGTCGCCGAGGTTATTGTTGAACGTAGCAAAGTTGCGGTAGCTGGCGTAGGACACCCGGCCTTCGTACGAAAAACCACCGCCCAGCGCGCCCTTCGAGCCACCGTAGATGTCGATGTTTTTAGTCGTGTTCAGCAGCGGCACCTCGCGGGCGAGCCATTTGTTTTCGGTCAGGAACGACCGTAGCGTGTTCCGGTCGATGTCGCCGTTGACGCCCGCAAAAAAGTGGATGTTGCCCACCGGCACTACGTCAATGTCCAGTACCGGAAAGGCGCGGGTGTTGTTAATGTTCTGCCGCTTGTCGGTTTCGTTTACGGCGTTGATACCGGCGGTAATGGTCAGGAACGAGGTGGCGTATTTGAACGTCGGCTTTACCCGAAACAGGTTTCGGTTATCCACAATTGGCCCGTCGGAGCGTTGCGTCACGTAGGCATCGGCGGTGAGCAGGGCAAAAACTTTATCGGTAATGCCGAGCGACGCGCCGAAGTTGGTACCCCAGTCGGTTTCCGACGCGTTGAAGCGGTCGCGCAGGGACGTAATGCCGGTTTTGAGCGAGTAGTCAATGGCGTTGTCCGTATTGGCGTTTTCGATGCCGACTTTAAAATTGACCGTATTCAGGCGTTGTTTCAGCAGGTCAGGATTGAACCCGGGCGAGAGGGCAAACTCACGGCTGTAGCCGTAGAAGTTATACGCATTGCGGTCGTAGCCGAGGTCGGCCTGGAACTTGAACGCATTGGTCAGGTACTTGCCCGTCAGCCGCAGCCGCGTGTCGTCCTGCGCCGAGTTCTTTCCATCTACCGGCCCCACGCCCGACGACAGATGCCGCGCCGAGGCTTCGAGCGAAAGGTTAGCCAGCGCATTGTAGCCCGCGAACCCCTCGCCAAAGAACGTGTTGTAATTACCCGCGCCAAGTTTCACGTAATTGTTGTACGATGGCGTCTCGTTGGGCGCGGCAGTGGCGGGTGAGAGAACGCCGGGCGTAATGCGCGGGTCGCCCACGGTCAGCTTACGATCCTGAAACTCATAGGTCATTTTTCGCTGTTCGGCGGTCGGTTTCAGGGCGGGAATCTTGTTGAAGAGTCGGGTTGCCGGGGGCAAATCAATCTTTCGGCTTTTCTCAATCGTAATCTCCTGATTATCGACTTCGCCGACTTTCGCAGGCTTGGTTTGCTGCGCGAAAATAGCGGGGGACAGGAGGAGGAATAGGGGTATGTAGTGACGCATTGGTTTGGACGATGGGGTTGAGGTAGCCCGGACCGGGAGGTCCGGGCTACGTACTGGCTACTGAAGCTTCGCCAGCTTTTCTTTTGCTTCGGCGACGATGGTTTGTTCGGTGGAGTTCTCGATGATGGAGTTCAGCACGGCTTTGGCCTGGGCGGTTTCGTCAAGGGCGACATTGTTATCGGCGACCAGAATGAATGCCTTGCCTTTCCAGTACTCGAAGTCGGCGAACTGCTCGTTGAATTTCAGCAGCAGTGCAATCGACTCTTTATATTTTTTCTGCCTGAACAGAATCTGGCCGAGGTAATACTGTGCTTCAGCTCCATTTACGTCCTTGGCCAGTGTAATGGTTTTCTCAAAGTCGGTCTGCGCCGTTTTGAGGTCGTTTTGGGCGAGGGCAATCTTGCCGAGCATCAACTGCGCCCGGTTCTGCGCCCCGGCCACTACGTTACCCCCTACGGCCAGCTCACGCGCAATCTCGGCGGCTGACGTTAGTGCGGGCGCTGCAAAATACGTGTCCATCAGCCCCAGCTGCGCCCGTACCTGCGTAGCTTTATCGTCGGCGCGAGCAATCACTAACTGGTAGTTACGCACCGCTGCCGGGTAGTTTTTGGCGGCTACGGCCAGTTCGGCTAACCGCGTAGCCGACCGGATTACGAACTCCGATTTACCATCGGCCACAATTGAATCGTACTGTTTCTGGGCGTTGGCGGCATCGTCGGTCAGGCGGTACGACTCTCCCAGAAAGTAGCGCACCTCGTTCACGTTTGGGCTGGCGGGATAGTCGCGCAGGAAGTTGGTAAATGCCTGAATGGCCTGCGGATATTTCTGGGTGGCGTAGATATTCCGGGCGTTGAGCAACTGCACCCGCTCTACCTCGCTGCTGCCGGGGTTATCTTTTTTGTAGCTGCCCAGCACCTGCGAAAACTCTTCGGGCCGGTCGGCGTCGTTGAGCGTATTCTGAATGCCAAGCAGGGCACTCTGCGCCTGTTCCGAACTACCGTACTGGTCCAGAATGCGCTTGTAATCGGCCACGGCGGGGTCGTACTGCTGCAAATTTCCGTAGGCAATGGCCCGTTTCAGCAACGCTGCCGGTATGAGTTTGCTGTTCGGCTTGCCGTCGATGAGTTTAGTGTAGCCCTGAATAGCCGCCGGATACGCGCCTTTTTCAAAATCCACGTTGGCCGTTTGCAACAGGCTCTCATCCACAAAGCGTGAGTTTGGAAACTGCTGCTGCACCCGCGCAAACTGCGCTTTGGCTTCGGTGTCGCGCCCCACGTAACTCAGGATAACGGCTTTTTGGTAAGCCGCATAATCTTTGTCGGGTGCGTTCTGCGCCACGGCCTGGTCGTAGTATTTGATGGCGGGTTCGTACTGCTTCCCGGCAAAATACGCATCCGCCAGCCGGATGGTGGCGTCGAGGGTTTTGGCAGGTTCGTCGGTGTTGCGCCGACCGATAAAATCCCGAAAATAGGGGAGGGAAGCCGTGTAATTCTTCTGGTTGAAATACGCATACCCCAGCCCATACTGCGCTTTACCCGCATACTCGCCCGATCCTTTGGCAATGCTGGCGTAGAGCGGAATGGCGGTATCGTATTGCTTACCCGCCGAGTAGGCTTCGGCTTTCCAGTACTGCGCGGCATCCTGCAACCCATTATCTACCGGAAACCGCAGCGATTTGTCGAAGTTGGCCACTGCCTGCGGGTAACGTTCGGCGTTGAACTCGTTCACGCCCTGATTGAAGGTTAGTCGCTGATACGTAGCGTTAATCTTCGGCGTTTTGCGTTTCAGCCCTTCAATGTAGGCAATGGCCGCCGGGAAGTTATTCGATGCGAAATACGCTTCGCTGACGAGTTCGTTGGCTTCGTTCTCGAATTTGCTGCCCGCATAATCCCTGATAAACGCCAGTAGTTCTTTTACTGCGTCGGCCCCGTTATTCTGGTCGAGCAGCAGTTTGGCGTGGTTGAAGCGGGCTTCTTCCTGAATCTCGCGGTTGAAACTGAGCCGCCCGGCCTGGTCGAACGCATTCAGCGCGTAAGTCGGGTTTTCTTTTTGCAAATAGCTGATGCCGAGCGTATAAGCCGCAAACTGCGCAGTGGTGTCTTTACCCGCCGACAGGTTTTTTAACTGAGCAATGGCCTCGTCGTAATTACCGGTCCGAAACTGCGACTGCCCGTATCGAAACCGCACCGCCCCCGGCGTTTTGGTCCCGGCGGCATCCACATAGCGTTTGTAGTACGGAATGGCTTTCTGAAACTGGTTTTGCTGGTAATAGACCTCGGCAGTGAACAGGGCCACGTCGCTCAGGGCGTTGCCGGCGTTGCGCCGAAGTAGCGGCTCGGTGTAGGCCAGCAGGTCGTCGTATTTGCGCTGCCGGTACAGGGCCTGGGCAATGTAGTTGGGGACCTGGTTCTGGTAGGTTGGGTTATTTTCTACGCGCCGGAAATCGGCAACGGCGTCGGTAAAATTCTGGTTGCGGAAATTGATGATACCCGCGTAGTACGATGCCGCCGGAGCATCTTCGGCATCAGGGTCGAGTTTGACCTCGTTTAGCAGCGGCAGAGCACGTTTGAGGTCCTGCGTGCTGTAATACGAAATGGCCAACTGATACTTGTAGCGGCTGGTGTTGCCCCCTTGCGCAATGGCCTTTTCCAGAAAATCAATGGCTTTGGGGTAATCCTGCCGGGCGTAATAGTACGAACCCAGATCGCCGTAAAGCTGGCTTGCCCTGGGATGCTGGCTGTGGTTTTTTACGAAGCGGTCCACGAGCAGTTCGGCACCGGGTTCGTCGAGGTACAGGCTCGTGAGCGCAATGTAATACTCGGCTTCTACGGCGTTGTCGTCGCTGGTGTTAATGTTGAGCCGGGTCTGCGTACCGGCACCCTGCGGGGGTTCGAGGTACTGCCGGAACTCGTAGCGGGCGGCTGCGTAGTTGCTACGCTCAAAGAGTTCAAGACCATTGCGGTAGTGATAGTCGGGTTCCTGATAACTCAGTGTCCGCTGGGCCGTAGCGGGCAGGGCGAGAAGAAAACCGAGGGTTAGCGTAAGGAGGTGTTGGGGCAGGGTGTTCGGTTGGGACATACAAGATTATTCGGCTACGTAGTCTAAGCCAATTGGTGAATTACGAATGGCATATTTTGTCAGTTCGGCAAAGGAGGAATCCCACGGCAAGTGGCAATTTGAGATGAGGAAAGCGAGATTCTTCCTTCGTTGGAATGACAGAAAACGGGAATATTGAACAGTTTGCGTCGTATTTTCGCCGTTCGACCCGCAAAAAACGAGTCAAATTTTCACAAAAAACGAAGTCTTGCTGCTTTCCGTATGAAAAAACACACCCAGCTCCTGTATTTACTTACCGTCTGGACCCTACTAACGTCGCTGTCTGTCAAAGCCCGGCCCCGCCCTGTCAGTTCCGAAACGCCGTTGGCCTCGGCTCCCGCCATTACCTATATCCTGTCGATGCCCGAACCGCAGACCCATTATTTCGAGGTCGAGATGCAGCTCCGGGATTTGTCGGTGGCCAACGCGAAAAAGAACGGGTACGTCGACGTCCGCATGCCGGTCTGGACCCCCGGCTCGTACCTGATTCGCGAATACGCCAAAAATGTGGAAGCGTTTACGGCCATGACCGGTGGTAAGGCCGTGCGGAGCGAGAAAGTGCGCAAAGACACGTGGCGCGTGTATTCGGCTGCCGATATCCTGACCGTGCGCTACCGGGTCTATGCCAACGAACTGACGGTGCGGACCAGCTTCATCGACATCGACCACGGCTACGTGACCCCCGCCAGCATGTTCATGTACGTCGACGCGCTTAAAGATGCTTCTCATCGCGTGGTGGTGCAGCCTTACAAAGCCTGGAACATGGTCACGACCGGCCTGAGAACGGTGGGTAAATTCACCTACGAGGCTCCCAACTACGACATCGTCGTGGACTCGCCCATTGAGATTGGTAACCAGACGATGTTTTCATTCACGGCAGCGGGTGTACCCCACCGGGTGGCCATGTATGGCCTGACCAACTACGATTCTGTGCGATTGGCTGCCGACTATATCCGCATCTGTGAAGCCGCGAAATCGGTCGTGGGCGAGCATCCGTGTCAGGACTATACGTTCATTGTACACCACATTCCGCAGGGTGGGGGCGGGCTGGAACACCTTAACAGCACCACGCTCGAAACGTCGCCGAGGTCGTACGAGACCGATGGGAGCTACCGCCGTTTTTTCAATCTTGTGGCCCACGAATATTTCCACCTCTGGAACGTGAAGCGCATCCGACCCATCGCCCTCGGCCCGTTCGATTACAGTCAGGAAAACTATACGCACCTGCTGTGGCTGTCGGAAGGCGGCACCTCGTTCTATGCCGATTACATCCAGCTCCGGGCGGGTATGTACACCCCCGCCAACTACGTAGAGGTGGTAGCCAATGACATCAACCAGATCGAAAACCAGCCCGGCAACTTCGTGCAGTCTACAGCCGAGTCGAGTTTCGACGCGTGGATAAAAGGGTACCGCCCCAACGAAAATTCGGGCAACACCACCATCTCGTATTACAGCAAGGGGGCGGTGCTGACTTCGCTGCTGAACCTCGCCATCATTGTCGGCAGCAATGGGCAGCGTACCATCGACGACCTGATTCGGTTACTGTACAACGAGTACTATAAAAAACTGAATCGGGGTTTTACAGACGAGGAATTCCGACGGGCAGCCGAGCAGGTGGCGGCCCGCAAATTAGACGACTTCTTTGAGGTGGGCGTCAACAGCGCGAACCCCATCAATTACGACGCCTATTTTGCACCGGTGGGTCTGAAACTGGTGAATGCCGCCGTGAAAAGTCAGGATGGTTTCCTCGGGGCCGCCACGCGCACCGTCAACGGCAAGGTTTACGTATCAGGTGTCCGGCGCGGGTCGGCAGCCTATGTGGACGGCCTGAACGTGGGCGACGAAGTAATGGCTGTCGATGGCGTTCCGGTGGGCAGCGACCTGCAAAAGCTCATCAACGACCGCAAAGTGGGCAACAAGCTGACGTTTCAGGTCAGCCGCTCCGGGTTGCCGAAGGAAGTCAGCGTAACGCTCACCGCCAGCCCTTACGTCAGTTACCGGCTGGAACCACTCCCCACCCGCACCGACGCACAAAAGACACTGTACAACAAGTGGTTATTCATCAAATAGAAGCGAACAGGCCCGGTAAGTTGCCGGGCCTGTTCGCTTCTTGTTTGAAATTGTGTAATAAATATGGCGATTTTTAAAACTTAAATCTCCATGAAAATAACGAAAAAGTATTGTGGCAGGTGGGGACTTCATTGCTCGTCCGCCCGAACTTCTGCCGATATAAATCACTGATGTTTAATTACTTATAAATGTTTGGCAGTTTCCGTCCGCCGAAACAAAAGTACAATAAAGTTCCCAAAGTTCAATTACTTCCGTCCGCCCCCACTTGCCAAAATACTATGTTGGGTGGGCTATGTTGCATGGCTCTAAACCCACCCAACATAGCCTGAATTCTGCGGATTTGAGGGGTATAATTGGGGAAAACAAGTAAGCGATTTCATCGAAAATGCTAATTTAGCATACCTATCATCAGGCTTGAATTAGGTCAAAACTTGCTTTCGAGGAGCCATGCAACAAAGCCTGTTGGGTGCCGTATATTTTCACTATCAATCCGTTGTCGTTGTCAAAACTTTAACTGATATTTTTTTAGTATTGGTTCAAGTAATTCAAAATGTAATTCAATGTCGTATTTGTGTATAAACTTTTCAACTTCTGCTGGGTCTATTTTGCCAAACTTCTTGTAAATAGCATTTAATTCGAATAAATAATCTTCAAAACCTCCTGGTAAAAACATGTCAATTACATGAGCATCTTTTCCGCAAGTATTCCAAAAGCAATGCATTATTTTTCTTGGCCGTAAATGCCATGCACCTGATTTTACTTCTACAATGTCATCACCAACCATGACAGTAACAGTCCCATCAATAACGTACATAAGTTCATCAAGTTCCTGATGCAGATGTGGCGGTGCCCCTAAGTAACCGTTTTTCAGAACTGTATCTAAGGAAGAAAAAGCTCCACCTGTATGTTGTTTCAGTATTTTTCGAGTATAAGAAGTCGAGTCGGATATAGCCTTTTCTCCCTCTTCTGGTTGAATTAAAACAGGCAGTAATTTGTCCGCACTTGGATTTTTGTTCAATTGCTTGTCTTTTGCTAACAAGTCAGCAAACGGCAAAACTGTTGTACCAGCAAGAAGTCCAACATTTTTAAGAAGTTTTCGTCTGTCAAACATATAAAACAATTTAATGGTGAAAAATTACAAATAAATTCTTTTTCTTGTTATTCCGAGTTTTTACGGTGTCTCAATTATATGGCACCCAACTATCTAATATACGAAAGTTTTGTCGTGCCTTCTGTATTTATTTGCATTATTCGGAGAATATTTTGAATAAATGATGTCGTACTTATTTTTACAAGTATCTTCAAACATACTTATTTCCACTACTCAAAGCAACTCCCGCTACAGACTTACTATCCATTTGCCCCAGTCCCGCAACTTCGCCGATGACGATAATGGCGGGGTTGTCGATGCCCGATTCGGCTGCGCAACCTACGATGCTGTCGATACGGCCAAATACGCTGCGCTGCTCAGGCAGGGTGCCGTTCTGGATGATGGCCACGGGTGTTTCGGCCTTGCCGTATTCCGCAAAGAGGGCGGCAATCTCCGGCAGTTTGTGCATCCCCATCAGTACCACCACCGTTGCCGATGACTGAGCCGCCAGCCGCAAATCGGCGGAGAGCTTACCCGCCTTAGTCGTTCCCGTTACGACCCAGAAGCTTTCCGACAATCCGCGCGTGGTGAGCGGTACACCAGCCGCAGCCGGAACGGCGTAACTGCTCGACAGTCCTGGTATTACCGCCGTGTCGATGCCGTGCTGCCGGGCAAATTCGATTTCCTCGTAGCCGCGTCCAAACACGAACGAGTCGCCCCCTTTTAGCCGCACTACGTGGCCGTACTGTTGGGCGTAGTGTACAATAAGCGGGTTGATGTCTTCCTGCATACAGGAGTACGCGCCCCGCCGTTTGCCCACATAGACTTTCAGCGCGTCGGGGCGGCAGTAATCCAGTAGATCGGGGTGCACCAGCGCGTCGTACATGACCACGTCGGCCTGCTGAAGGGCGCGGATGCCTTTGAGCGTAATCAGTTCAGGATCGCCGGGTCCGGCTCCTACGAGGGTAAGTTTCATGGTATCAATGAGTGAATTGTGAATGAGCGAATGAGTGAATACCTCCAGCGTCAGTAACTATTCACTTGTTCACTTATTCACGCATTCACAATTAATTTAAGAGTCCTGCGCCTGTACCAGTTCCTGCAAAATAGGGGCGCCTTCGCGTTCGATCTGGGCGTTGCGCTCGGTTTGGATGGCCTGCAAAAAGGCGTCGGCCTGGTCGAGGTACTGACGGGCGAAGGTCTCGGAGGGTTCGCGCTTGTTGATGCTGAATACCCCTGTTTTGAAGTCGCCTTCGGCCTGATGGAAGCCTGGTTCTCCAGCAAACGTTTTGTCGAAATCACTGACGATGCCGTGCTGGGTGTTGGTCGGGATGTCGCGGCTCATCAGGGCGGCTTTGGCTCCGGTGATAAACACGCTGTAGGTATGGTAGAGTGCGTCGGCCCAGCGGCTCTCGGTCAGGGCTTCGTGCGCCCAGTCGAGTTTATCGGTGGCCTCGGATAGGGTCGTGGCTACCAAGTCAATCAGGACGCTGGCGCATTCGCCCACGCCCACCTCCGTTACGTACTGGTCGGTATGATCCCAGTCGATGTAATCGCTGTCGTGCAGGGTTTTCAGGTCGGCGAGGGGTTTGAGCAGCTGGTAGAAATAGTTCTTTCCCTGCCGGGCGTAGTAGTCGCTGAAATACTCACCGTCGAAGGCGTTGGTCTCAAAATTACCGAGCAGTAGCCGCAGCGAATCGGGACCACGTTTGCTCGGAATCTTGATGACTTTGTCGGCAATGATACCCTCTCCCTTGCCGTTGAAGCCGCCACCGAGCAGCACCTGCATGGCGGGAAGAACATACGCGCCATTCTTGAGCGACGCGCCGTGATAGCCGATGTTAGCCACCGAATGCTGCCCACAGCCATTCATACAGCCCGAAATCTTGATTTTAATATCGTCGTTAAACACCAGATCGGGAAACTCGTCGGCCATCATCCGCTCCAGCGCACGCGTAATGCCGTAGCTGCTGGCAATGCCGAGGTTGCAGGTATCGGTGCCGGGGCAGGTGGTGATGTCGGCGGTGGTGTCGAAGCCGGGTTCGGCCAAACCCAGGGCATCCAGTGCGGTAAACAGGGCGGGCAGATTTTCGGGCGCCACAAACCGCAGTAGATAACCCTGATTGACCGTTACCCGAATATCATCGGCAGCGTATTGTTTCACGATGTTTGCCAACGCCCGCGCCGTGTCAGAATCCATATCGCCCAGCAACACCCGCAGCTGTACGGCGTACCAACCCGTCTGCTTCTGCTCGAAGACGTTGGTCTTTAGCCAGGCGTTGTGTTTGGGGTTTTCAGTTTTTTTTGTCATTCCGAAGAATGAGGAATCTATATCCAGTTTACCTACTGAAGACACAGAGTCATTGACAGTCCATAGAGATTCCTCATTCTTCGGAATGACAAAAACCTTATTTTTCAACGCCGTTGTTTCTTCGGCTACCAGCCGGAGCAGTTCGTCCAGGCCAATGTCGTTGAGGAGGTATTTCATGCGGGCTTTGTGGCGCTTTACGCGCTCGCCATAGCGGTCAAAAACCCGGATAACGCCCTCGATAAACGGAATGGTCTTATCTTCCTCCAGAAACTCGAACGCCGTTTGGGCCGGGAACGGCTGCGCACCCAGTCCTCCGCCGAGCATCACCTTAAAGCCGCGTTTGCCGTCTTGCAGGCGTGGCACCAGTCCCACATCGTGCATGAACCCGTAGGCCGAGTCGCGTTCGCTCGATGATACCGAAATCTTGAACTTGCGGCCCATATCCTGACAAATCGGGTTGCGCAGGAAATAGTCGAAAATGGCGTAGGCGTAGGGCGAAATGTCGAACGGTTCCAGCGGGTCAATACCGGCGCGGGCCGATCCCGTTACGTTCCTGACGGTATTGCCGCAGGCTTCCTTTAGGGTGATGCCAGCCGTTTCGAGTTCGGCCCAGAGCTGGGGGGAGTCGGCCAGTTTTACGTAGTGCAGCTGAATATCCTGCCGCGTAGTGGCGTGAAGATTACCCGTTGCATATTTGTCGGAGAGGTCGGCAATACGGATGAGCTGATCGGCGGTGATGCGTCCGTAGGGCAGTTTGATCCGAATCATCTGCACGCCCGCCTGACGTTGCCCGTACACCCCCCGCGTGAGCCGGAATTTCCGAAATGCTTCTCCGTCTAAGGTGCCTGACTGAAACGACTGAATTTTCTGATCGAGGTCGATGATGTCGCGCTGGGCCGCGCTACTGATAGTGTCGGAAAGGAAAATAGACATACTACGTAAAATCTATGGAATTTAAAGGCTATGTGATAATACGAAACGCCGGGTGTCAGGCCGGCGTTTGTGATTGCAATAATAGGGGTAAATAACCGTGTATTACACACCGTCAGGGTCAACTTATAGTTATGGTGTATAAGGTATGGTTATGGAAAATCGGGTGGTCTGTTTGGAATATCGAACCCCGTCGGTGCCGGAAATTTGAGTGACTTTTGCCGGTGAACTACCATCGTGCCGTATACGGGGTACATTTGCCCGGTTAATTGCATTAAATTCCCGCTACGTATCAAACTCTGTTTCACAGTGAACTGTGAATAGAAAGCCTGTCGAAAATGAACACTATACGACTTCTGTTGCTCATTGCCACGCTGCCTTTACTTACACAGGCGCAGCCCAAACCCACGCCCCGCCAGCTGGCCTGGCAGAAACTGGAGACAACGGCCTTTCTGCACTTTACAGTGAACACCTTTACCGATAAGGAATGGGGTGATGGCACCGAAAGCCCGGCCATATTTAACCCCGCCAAACTCGACGCCCGCCAGTGGGTACGTACCCTGCGCGACGCCGGTTTTAAAATGGCCATCATTACGGCCAAACACCACGACGGGTTTTGCCTGTGGCCAACCAAAACAACCGAACATTCGGTTAAAAACAGCCCCTGGAAAGCTGGCAAGGGCGACGTAGTGCGCGAGGTGGCCGACGCCTGCCGGGAATATGGCCTGAAGTTTGGCGTATATCTTTCGCCCTGGGACCGCCACGAACCACGCTACGGTACGGCCAGTTATAACGATTTTTACAAGGCGCAACTGCGCGAACTGCTTACGAACTATGGCGACGTAGCGGAAGTCTGGTTTGACGGAGCGAAAGGCGAAAACGCTAAGAATATGACGTACGACTTCGACGGTTACTGGGCGTTGGTACGCGAGCTGCAACCCAACGCGGTCATGTTCTCCGACGCAGGACCGGACGTACGCTGGGTGGGCAATGAAGCGGGCAACGCGGGCGAAACCTGCTGGTCCACGATCAGCACTGAAGGCATGGCCCCCGGCGTGGCCGACGCCAAATACCTGAACCGGGGCGACCCTACCGGCCCGCAGTGGATACCCGCCGAAACCGACGTTAGTATCCGGCCCGGCTGGTTTTACCACGCCACCGAGGATAGTAAAGTCAGGTCAGGCAAGAATCTGGTTGACCTCTATTACCAGTCTGTCGGGCGAAACAGCCTGCTGCTGCTCAACGTACCGCCCAACCGCGACGGTCTGCTGTCGGAGCCGGACATAGCCAGCCTGCGCGATTTCCGGCGCATCCTGAACGAAACGTTCCAGACTAATCTGGTGGCGAAAAATCCGAAACTGACCGACGGGGAACTGGACACTCATACGGTTCTCTTAGCCAATAAACCCATCGTCATCGACCTCATCGGTACGCCCACCTTTGATCGGATTTTGATAGAGGAGAACATTGCCAGCGGGCAGCGCGTGGCCAGCGGCTACGTCGATTACTGGACGGGTACCATCTGGCAGCGGCTGCAAAACTTCACGACCGTAGGGTACAAGCGGTTGCTGCGGTTCCCGGCCATAACAGCCCCGCGCATCAGAATCACATTTAGTAACATCAGCGGCCCCGTTCAACTGGCCGAAGTGGGTGCGTATAAAGCTTCGGCAGGGGAGGAGTAGCCCATACTTACGAACGCAGCGGGGCGCGGTACAGCGCGGGTATATTACCACCGACAGCTATAGCCGGGTGGCTGCGCCATGAGTAGTGGGGTATCTGATTGCGGGAAAACAGATGATGGGAAACGTACCGACGACATAAAAAAACAGCATTCGCCTGAATAAATCAGCCTGTAGCAGACAGGTAGAGCCATAACTCCACACATGATGGTTTATTGGAGGTGGTCTGGCTCCATGCTGGTAAACTGATTCAGCGGCAAAATATATCCGCGTAGCTCTGCAACCTTTCACGACCTCAGCGACTCTCTATTGTAGAAATAGACCGTTTAAAAAATTTCTACTATAAATTTAGTTAAAAGTCGTTAAAACTGTAACCGTTTTCGGTTTAACGGTTAGCTTTGCCCTCAACAAGTCAAACTTCCTGTTTTTAATCACGCTATGAAAAACATTTTCGTGTTGGCTGTACTATGTCTGCTGAACACAACGCTTTTGGCCCAGACGCCCGCCCGGTTTACCCTCCAGGGCCAGGCCGTCGATACGCTGTCGGCTCCGCTGCCCTCGTCCACGGTGATGCTGCTCAGCCCCAAAGATTCGTCGCTGGTCAACTATGGCCGTGCCGATGAAAAAGGGGTGTTTACGTTCAAAAACCTCAAGTCTGGCGAGTACATTCTCAAGATTTCGTACGTCGGGTACCTGCCATTCAATCAGCTCGTGAAACCTACCGGCGAGGCTATCATTAACCTTGGCGAACTCCAAATGAAGCCTATTACTAAAGAATTATTCGAGGTAGTAGTGAGAACGGCCAAGGCTCCACTCACCATCCGGGGCGATACCATCGAATACAACGCCAGTTCGTTCAAAGTGCCACCCGGCTCGACCGTCGAGGATTTGCTTCGTAAACTGCCTGGCGTGCAGGTTGATCAGGACGGCAGCATCCGGGCGCAGGGGCAGGAGGTTCGCAAAGTAACCGTCGATGGCAAGAATTTCTTCGGCAGCGACCCAAAACTGGCCACCAAAAACTTACAGGCCGAAGCCATTCAGAAAGTACAGGTTTATAATGACAAAACTGAGCAGGCCAAGCTGACCGGCGTGGATGATGGCAAGAAGGAAAAAACCGTGAACCTCGAACTAAAGGAAGAGTTCAAGAAAGGGGGGTTCGGTAAAGCAACGGTAGCCGCCGGACCCGCTTCCAACGAGTTACCCCTGCGGGCCGAAGGCAAAGCCAGCTACAATAAATTCAACGCTAAAAACCAGTTCTCTCTCGTGGGGCTGGGCAACAATACGAACCAGCAAGGCCTCTCTCGCGACGACTATCAGGATTTTCGGGGTAGTAACGCCTACAACTCGAACCAGAACGCCGACTTTGGCTTCAGCGGGGGAAACTTCTTTTACTTCTCCGACAGTGGCGACGAAGGGCTGGGTATTCCGGTGAGCGGGCGGCAGGGCGTGGGCTTTTCCAACAACGCAGCCGGAGGGGCCAACTATAACTACGATACCAAAGAGAAAAAACTCAGCGGCAGCTACTACTACAACCAGACCCGCCTGGAGCTCGATGCCGAACGCCGACGCAACAGCACCCTGCCCCAGAACGAATACACCACCGATGAAAATAGTAATCAGGTTAACTTCAACGGCAATCATCGACTTAGCCTGCGCTACGAAAAACAGATCGATACGCTCAACACGCTGGTGTTTATCAATAATAGCCGCTACGGGTTTGGCAATGCCCAACTCCTGCGCAACCAGCTACTGACCCGAAGTGACGGGGCCACTACCAACAACGAAAGCACCAACCGCAGCGATCAGCGTCAGTTTGCTACGTCGAACTCGCTCATTTACCGCCATAAGATGAAGAAGAAAGGCCGGAGTTTTGCGGCCAGTGCTACCTACGAAATCAACACTAACGATGCCAACCTGCTGCTTGATTCCGAGAACAGCTACACCGGTCCCATTCGGCCCCAGGATCAACAGCCCAACATTCACCAGGATCAGCGTAATAACACAGTCAGGACCGAGTATAAGGCCAGCCTGCAATACATCGAGCCAATTGCGAAGCGGTACTTTTGGGAAACGTTCTATAATTTCAGTCTGCGCTACGATGAGGTGGACCGGGACGTGTTTGACCGGGGCGACCGCACTTACGTTCGCAATGACGTCCTGAGCCTGTACTACAAGAACAACTACGTCTATAACCGGCTGGGCAGCAGCCTTCGGTACTCGCATAAAGGACTGAACGTCTCGGCGGGGCTGGCCGGGCAGCGATTTACGCTGAATGGGGAATTTGCTCCCGATCAGATGGCTCCGACCTTCCGGTCTATCAACCGGGTGTTTACCACGGCCATCCCAAACGTGAACCTGAACTACGACCTGAAAAAGAACCGGTATCTATATGGCGGGTATAGCGTAGATGTCAGAATTCCAACCTCGCGCGATCTGCAGCCGGTCATTAACAACAGTAACCCGCTGTTCATCAACCGGGGAAACGAAAACCTGCTGCCCCAGTTGGGTCACTCGGTAAATGTCGGTTTCAACTACTTCAATCCGGGTAGTTTCATCAACGTCTATATCGGAACGAACGCCACCCGCTACGTGAACCAGATTGTGTATAGCCAGAATACGGACCCGCAATCGCTGGTAACGGTAATTCAGCCGGAGAACCGGTCGGGCGGGCAAAATCTTGGAGCTTACACGGGCTTTGGTTTCCCCCTGAAAAAAACCAAAGCCACGCTTGACCTGAACTTCAGTACGAACCAAGGTCGTAGTCCAGTACTCATTAACGGCGACCTGAACCAGACAAGCACCCAGGGGTACAACGGCGGGGCGCGGCTGAGCCTGACGCCGGTAGAGTGGCTTACCTTCTACGGCAACGCGAACTTTGGCGTCAACAACACGCAGTTTTCTATCAGCCCCAACCGGAATCAGACGTTTATCAACAACAACTTCAGTGGGGAACTGACCCTGAAACTTCCCGCCGGACTGTATGTAAACACCAACCTGAACTACCGCGTGAGCCGCAATGCCAGCCTGAACTTCGACCAGCGGATTCCGCTCTGGAACGCGTCGGTCTATCATATTCTTGGTAAAGCCAAACGGGCCGAAATCCGGCTGACGGGTATCGACATGCTAAACCGAAACGTATCTGTTTCGCTCAATCAGGGCGTTAACTACACGCAGTCGGAGAGTATTTCGACGCTGGCGCGGTACTTCACGCTCGGCTTTACGTACAACATGCGGGGCGTTCAGGCCAAGATGCGGAAAGATGGATTCTTTTGAGTCAGTAGCTCACAAACACCCCTTAACCTATTTTCCAATGAAAAATTTACTGCTCGCTTTGGGTCTATTGCTTAGTTTAGCCGCTACGGCGCAGGACGCTAAAACTGAAGGCGTTGTTACCTACGTCCGCAAGGAACGATGGCTGAAAATTACCAACCGCCTGACGTTCCTGAGTCAGGAGCAGAAAGACCGGATGTCGCAGACTTTTAAAAACTGGGCCGAGAACGACAAAGGCATTAAGATGAAGATGTCATTCAGCCCTACCGAAAGCCTGTATACCTACAACAGTGACGAACCTGAGGAAGGCGGCTATTCATGGCGTAAATCGGACCTGTTTCTATACCGTAATTTCGCTAAAGAGCGCAAAATCGACGTGATCGAGATGCTGGGCAAGACCTATATCGTTGACGATTCGCTGCACGTACCGGTCTGGAAAATTGGCAATCAGATCAAGGAGGTGGCGGGGTATATCTGTATGAGTGCCGAAACACAGGACACCATCCGTAACTATAAAGTAACAGCCTGGTTTGCGCAGGATATTCCGGTACCGGCGGGACCGGAGCGGCTCAATGGATTACCCGGCCTGATTCTGGAATTGGATATAAACGACGGCGACGTGCTGATTGAAGCCGTAAGCGTCCAGTTTCGGCCCCTCACACCCGCCGATCTGAAAATGCCAAAACAGAAAGGCAAGAAAATTGACGATGCCGCTTACAACAAGCTCATCCGCGACTACATCGCCGAGCAGATGACCGCCCACCAGAACCCATACTGGGAGATTCGGTATTAGTTCGTAGTTATTGCTGGTCATTTTTTGTCATTCCGCACCGGCGTACCGGTCGGAATGACAGTCTATTTAAACGTCAGGGCCATCCGTATGCCGGGTATGGGTCCACCGGGCATGGGCAGTGCCGATGGCTCGATAGTCATGGAAATATCATCCGTGAGGTCGAACGTCTTCAGGTGGGCCGCCACGTTGGCCTCCACCGCGCTCACGGCGTAGAGTACCACCGACAGCAGAATGTTCAGGTCGCGGTATCGGCGGTACCCATCATAAGCCTGTTTGGCACCCGCCGACGAAACGAAAAAGCTGTTGCCAATCAACACCCGATCAGGCTTGACGTACAGCTCCGGTATAAAGATGGGATCGCCCAGGGTAGGCGGCACACCGGGGACCTCAACATTTATGGCCGGGGCAACATAATCGCCGTATAAAAGCCGCCGGTAGCCGATTTCGGCTTCGCTGGAGAGCTTCCGGTAACGCAGAAAAAAGTACGTCAGGGCAGCATACCCTCCGTAAATGAACGGCATCTTATAATACTGCCGGTTGTAGGCCTGCCCCAGCCCCGGAAACATCAGCGAACGGTACGTGGCCTCACGCGGAATGATCTTGTGAATTTCCCGCTCCTGTTTCTCCGTCACCTGCAACGTATCGGTCAGCGTCCGCAGGGTCGCGTCGGCGCGGGGCGTGCCCATTTGCAGGGCCTCGGGCCGAACGGTCGATAGCACAGTATCGGCCAGCGAACGCAGTTGAACGGTCGAGTCAATGGCAGGGGGCGTAGGGGCGGGAATGATGGCCGGTTGCTGCGCCCAGGACGGACCCGCAACCGCGCCAAGCAGCATACCAGTCAGCAGGAGGGTAGCACGTTTGGGCATATTCACTAAACGCTGAAGCAAGGCCAGATGGCTTGAAAAAGCCGCCATTTAGGAAAATTTAAGAGGAACGGGAATCGGACAGGAGCCTGCGGGCAGAGCGTACCCGACCCGGCTACGATTCAGAATTGAGTACGTCCAGAATTCGGGACAGTTCTTCCTGCGAAGTGAACGGAATCTTGATCTCACCTTTGTGGGCATCATCGGCTTTAATCGAGACCTTCGTGCCAAACATAGACGACAGTTTGAACTGTAGACTGCGCATTTCCTGCTTCGGTAGTGTAACGCGCCGGTCAGAGCCGGTTTCGGGTAGACCGTCGGCCAGATTACGCACGGCTTCTTCTACTTTCCGCACTGACCATTCTTCGTCAACGGTGCGGTTGAACAGCCGAATCTGCGTGTCAGGATTGTCGATATTGATGATGGCACGGGCGTGACCCATCGAAATCCTGTTGTCGCGCAATGACGCCTGAATAACGGGTGGCAGTCTTAGCAGCCGGATGTAGTTATTGACCGTCGTGCGGTTTTTACCGACGCGGTCGCCCAGTTCTTCCTGTTTCAGGCTACACTCGGTAATGAGCCGCTGATAGCTGAGGGCAATCTCGATGGCGTTGAGGTTTTCGCGCTGAATGTTCTCGATCAGGGCCATTTCCAGCATCTGCTGATCGTTGGCCGTGCGCACGTATGCCGGAATGGTATGCATGCCAATCAGCTTGGACGCCTGTAACCGCCGTTCGCCCGCAATGAGTTGGTACCGATCTTTGCCGAGCTGGCGCACCGTAATGGGCTGAATAATACCCTGCACCCGGATCGACTCGGCCAGTTCCTGTAAAGCCTCTTCATCGAAGCGCGTCCGGGGCTGAAAGGGGTTGGTTTCGATGAGCGACAACCCAATTTCGGTCATCGTGCTGATCGACTCAAACGGCGAGTTCTTGGTCTGCCGATTTACCGATTCGCTGTCGTGCAGGAGCGCACCCAGCCCACGGCCCAGCCCGATCATCTTCTTGTTATTGGGTGCTTTGGTATTGACGTTTTCCATTAAGCTTCCTGCGGCATCATGCCATTTTTGACCAGAATTTCGCGGGCTAAGTTCAGGTAGCTTACGGCTCCCTTGCTGTCGGCGTCCTGTGCCAGAGCGGGTACGCCAAAACTGGGCGATTCGCTAAGCCGGATGTTGCGCGGAATAATGGTGCTGAAAACCATCTGCTGAAAATGGGTTGTTACCTCGCCCACCACCTGATTGGACAGCCGGACCCGCAAATCGTACATCGTGAGCAGAATGCCTTCGATAGCCAGCTTGGTGTTGAGCCGCGACTGAATGATCTTGATGGTGTTGAGGAGTTTTCCCAGCCCTTCGAGCGCGAAGTACTCGCACTGAACCGGAATAATGACCGAGTCGGCAGCAGTCAGGCTGTTGATCGTGATCAGGCCCAGCGAAGGCGAACAGTCAATGATGATAAAATCGTACAGGTCCCGGATACTGTCCAGAGCGTGTTTCATTTTATCTTCCCGATTCTGGAGATTGATCATCTCGATTTCGGCCCCAACGAGGTCGATATGCGAGGGGAGCAGGTCCAGATTAGGGAACTCCGTTTGAATGATGGCATCCTGCGGACGAACGTCCTCGACCATGCATTCGTAAATACTGTTCTCAATTTCTTTCGGATTGTAACCCAGTCCCGAGGTCGAATTGGCCTGGGGATCAGCGTCTACAATGAGCGTCTGAAATTCGAGGGCGGCCAGACTGGCGGCCAGATTGATCGTTGTTGTAGTTTTACCGACGCCCCCTTTTTGGTTGGCGATAGCAATGACTTTACCCATGGGTCTCTGTGCGTTGCAGACCCAAATATGCCGGTTAGTTTTCACGAATCCAAAATGTTTCACGGGCTGTTCCACAAATATAAAGTCAGGGGGCGTCTAACCAGCGGGTTACGCACCCCTGATCGTCCGGCCGACCGGTAAGCAGGGCGCGTTATTGTTAGTTGCCTTACTTATCTATTGGCTGGAACGGGGCCTGTCGTCGGCTGCGTTCGTTTGGCCAAATCCAATCAGTGGCGAGCGGCTACTTACGGGCATTCAGCACCTGAGCAAAGTCGATGCGTAGCGAAAGCTGACTCGTTCCGGCGGTGGGTGCGGCAGAGAACCGTCCGTAAGTAAGCTGAAACCCCCTCGCCTGCACCGACGCCCCGAAGCTGATACCCGCCCCGCCCGCCCCCGTAGCGAGTTTGCCTTCCTGCCGCTGCCGGTGATTATAGCCCGCCAGCAAGTTCACATTTCGGCTGATGAGCAACTCGACACCGACGCTCAGGTGCCGGGCTATGTTCTCGCCCACGCTGATGGTCTGCGGAATGGGGTTGCCGTTTAGATCGTAGCGGATGTTCAGGCCCGGGTCGTTGTAGGCAATGTCGAAGCGGTGCAGGTGGTGGGCCGTGAGCGTAAGCCGGATGGGGGCGTAGCGCGGCTTGACCGTCACGCCCGCCTGTAAATCGAACGGCAGGTCGGCATCGGCGGGGCCGAAGTTTTTGAGCAGCACCCCCGCATTTTTGGCTACCAGCCCCACCGTCATCAGCCCGTTTGGGTGTCGGAATACCCCGCCAAAGTCCGCCACCAGCCCAAACGCCGAATACGTTTCAATGGCTGACCCTACGGCCTTGACCGTTGCGCCGAGCGAAAAATTGCCTTCCGTGCGGGCATGGGTCAGGCCAATGGCGTAATCGTTGGCGGTAAACGTACCGAGGGCATTGCCCGCCGGGTCGGTCAGAGTAAACTGCCCATAGCTGAGGTACTGCATCCCCACCGCCCACCGGGAATTTTTCGCTTTCGTAGGCAGGCCGTATTGAAGCGTATAGTATTTGGCCGCAGCGAGGTATGGCATCAGCGTAATACTTAGTTCGTTGCGGGCCATCGAATCGGCGAGGGCGGGGTTGTTGAGGAAAT
>JACMPG010000183.1 GCA_014377625.1 Spirosoma sp. | reverse complement strand
ATCACGTCGAAATTTTCGTCGGTACCGTATTTTTTGCGAATCATCGTTCGGAAGACTTCTTCCAGAATGGCGATCATGGTAGGCCGGTCAATATTCTTCGACCGGGCGAAATCGGCAAAAGATTCGATCAATAGTCCACTGGTCATCGTATTTCGGGTTTTGAGTTCAGCGTTCGGGATTCAAAGTTGACAGTTGCATAGCCTGCCCTGCCTGGACCACTTTTAAACCTTAAACATGGGACTCTGAACTAATTAAAGGTTATTTCTACAGTTGCTTTTTTTATCTGGTCATACGGAAAGGGGGTTGGCCCGCTACGTACAATGATACCAGCCTCGGCATCTTTCTTCTGCTTTGTCTTCGAACGTTTCACCGGGACAATATCCAGCACGATCTGTGTATCGTCGGCGTCTTCGAGCGTACCGATTTCGGTAGTACCATCTATTAGTGTCACGAGTAATTGCCGCCCGACGTTGCGCCGATACTGACGCGGAAAACCAAGCGGATAATCAACCCCCGGCGAGGAGACTTCCAGCGTAAACGGCGACTCACCGAAGAAATTCATCTCGTCCATTTGCCCGCCTAACCGGCGGCTAATGTCAGCGCACTCGTCAATAGTAATGCCTGCGTCGCTGTCTAACAAAATGGTTACTTTAATGCGCCCACCCTGACGCCCAACCGACTGAACATCAACGATGTAAAGCTGATCGTTGTTCAGGTAGGGCTGAAGTAGACCGGTAATTCGTGTTTTATCATCCATAAAGTATTGGCTAACAAAAAAGGGAGTTCGACTCCCCTTTTGACCGACACCAGAAACTTTTTTGCGGCACAAAGGTAGTGGTTTTCGCGATGGTTCACAAGAGACCCTGGGTCGTTTACATGCGCTTTCCCGTTAGCCTGACGTACTTTTGGGACAGTTAACGCCCATTACCGCTTCCAACGCTCGTTTTGTATGTCTATACGACAACAGATAGGTCAACTGATTGCTTTTTTCTTCCGGTCATTGCTCTGGTCAGGGAATCTGCTGCTGTTCTTTTTTACGGCCCTGGCTTACTGGTTACTGGGCTGGCTACCTACCGAACACTGGCTGGGAGGTATAATCATGATTGCCATTCCGGTTTTATGGGTTCTCAACTTCGCGTTTGTCATTTTCTGGCTCACCTCGCGCCCGTGGCGCAGCTGGCTGTCGGGACTGACCCTGCTGGCGGGTATTGTGCTGTTTGGTTCGCGCACCTTCGCCTGGAATAGCCCACCAGACGGTGCTGCTGGTTCCGGTACTGCGTTTCGGGTATTCAGCTATAATGTACAGGGATTTGGCTATACCGACGATGAGGTGGAATACCCGCAGAGTTCGCCCCGTGTTCGACGGCTGGTCAATTACGTACTACGGTACGACGCGCCTATCAAATGCTTTCAGGAATTCTACAATTCGACAGCCATTGCCGACTACGACATGATTAACCGGTTCAGAAAAGCGGGCTACCGGTATTCGGTACTACTCAATCCTGAACTGGCCAATGTATCAAAGGGGCCAATTGGCGTGGCTACTTTTTCGATCTATCCAATCGTGGCATCGGGCCGGGAGCATTTCGGAGGTTTCAATGGAATGGTCTGGGCTGACATCAAAATCGGTTCTGATACCGTGACCGTTATCAACGTCCATCTCCGTTCAATGGGAATTCGGGTAGGGCGCGTATGGCGGCAGGACCATCTCTCGGGCGTGAAGCAGGAAACGCGTGGGGTATTGAGTGCGTTGAGGACGGGTTTTATCGACCGGCGTGAGCAGGTTCGACGCGTGGAAGAGCAGGTGGCCCGCAGCCGCTACCCAGTGGTAGTAACCGGAGACTTCAATGATACGCCCTACGGGGTGGTCTATGACCGGATGCGGTCTATACTGCCAAGTTCGTTCGAGGATGCAGGGCGGGGCTTCGGGTTCAGCTATAACCGTGCACCGGGTTTTATCCGTATTGATCACCAGTTTCATAGCCCCAGCCTGAAGCCGCTCGACTTTGAGACCATCAACTACGTACGCTACTCCGACCACTACCCCATTGTGGGAACGTATATAGTGAAATAGGGTGAAAGGGAGCAAGGCGTGAAAGCTGGTACATGGATCGTGGGAACAAACTCAATATACCTTCCCACTTTTTTTACTCCATACCCTTTCTAAGGGTGCGCGTTAACCCAGACTTCGCCGTCGGTAAAAATTTCTTTCTTCCAGATGGGTACGGTTTGTTTTATAGTGTCGATGATGTAGCGGCAGGCGTCGAAGGCGTCGGCTCGGTGGGCGGTGGCCACGCCTATTAGTACGGCCATTTCACCGATGAGCAGCGTACCGGTCCGGTGGATGACCACACAACCGAGCAATGTCCATCGATGGTGGGCTGAATCCACAATTTTTTGTATCTCGCTCAAGGCCATCTTATCGTAGGCTTCGTACTCGAGCCGGTCAACGGGACGATTCTGCGTGTTGTCTCGCACAACGCCAAGAAACAAATCGACTGCGCCAGCCTGCGACGACTGTAAATAGTTCAGGGCCGAAGCTACGTCGATGGGGGTGGAAGTAAGTGCAATCATGATTAGCCACCACTTACGGGGGGAATAAGGGCAATCTCATCCTGGGGAGTTAGTGGCTGATCAGCTTCGGCGTATTCGCCGTTTACCGCTACAAGCAGCGATTGAATACCCAACAGAGCCGGGTACTGCTTGTGAATCGTTGTAAGCAGATCAGATACGCGCGTGTCAGGCGCAAGCGGCACCAATACGGACGACTGACCGGTCAGGTCCCGGGCAATACCGAATAGTAATACATTCGCAGAGGAATTCATACAAGCAAAATAAGGGACTGTTGGCGTGGTAACCAACGCTACTATCTGAAAAAGCAAAAAGCGTTGGAAACTATCTTCCCAACGCTTTCTTTATATCGAGCAAAACGACTACCGACTGTTGTCCATCTTCCGCTCGGCCTTCTTCATTTTGCGGTCAGCTTTGTTCAGTGCGCGGTTGGTGCCATCTTTCATGTCTTCTTTCGTGTTTTTGGCCGCCCGGCTTACTTTCCGCCCAGCTTTTTTAGTTTCGCGGCCTACTTTATCGGCAGCTGCGTCAACCGTCTGCCCGGCCTGATGAGCCGTTTCTTTGGCGTTTTGCTTTACGGTCTGCGCCTGAGCAGCAGTGAATGAGAGAGCCAGCCCCAGGGCCAGCATCATGAGCTTCTTCATAGTAGTTGAGTGTTTAAAACCTCTTCAACAACAGAAGAACCTGATTAATGTTTGAAAACTTTTACCTGATACACATACTCCTGAACTTGCTCGATCTGCTGTTTTCTCGATAACCGCGTCAGAGACGTCTTTCGGGGAAGCTTAACGGGTACTCCATTGAGGGCATCGGCAGAGATAGAGTTGATTGCTTGTAATAGGTAGTCCGTTTTAATGGCAAAACTAACCCCTTCAGCCGTAATCTGCTTGCCGCTGATGACGCCAATTATGTTACCTTTCTCGTCAAGCAGTGGTCCACCTGAATTGCCGGGATTCACGCCAATCGCTACCTGATAGGCGATAGAGTCGCCCCGGTAGCCCGTGCGGGAACTAAGGTAACCTTCACCATAGACAACCTCTTCGCGCGGGTAGCCCAGCGTAAAAACCCGCTCACCCAAAGCTGACGGACGGGCATCGAACCCATATGGAATAGCAGCTACGGTGCGGAAAGCACTGTCGTCGCATAATTGCATGATAGCCAGGTCATGCTCCTGATCGGTATGTACGATCCGGGCTTTATAGACGTCACCTTTGCCACTTTGTACATATACTGAATCAGCACCCTGTACAAGGTGATTATTGGTCACAAAATAGCCATCGGCAGTGATAAGAAAGCCAGACCCCGATACCTGTGCCGGGTTCTGACTCAGGGCGAGGCTACGCCCATTCAGATCGCTTAGAATCCGCCGTTGCGAATACTTAACGGCCTGTATTTCTTTGCTCAACTGACTATACTGCTGTTCCTGCTTGTGGCTTTGCTGATAGGAACGATATAGGAAAATGGATCCGAACGTAGTCACAACAGCCACCGATGCTGCCACCGCCAGCGTGGTACCGTAGGCGCGCCAGAACTGTTTCCCACTGTTGAGTGACCGTTGACCGGCGCGATACGTACCGGCTTCGGTCCGCAACTCGTCTATGTCCATGCTTTTATGAACAGCAACCAGCTTACGCCGAAACCCAATCCGGTCACCATAGGCGCGGAGGGCGTCTTCTATTTCGTTAGGTTCGTTCGTTTCCATCTTTTAAGAGTTGTGATTTGTACCGTCGTAAAGTTCTTCTCAGGGCCAACCGGGAGGCTGGACCAAAACTTTACAACTCTACGATTATGTAACTACGTAACTTTTCATGTTTTGTACTCGGCAAAAAATAGTCGTTTCAAGCGCATCAGGCATTTGTACTTCTGCGTCTTGGCGTTATCGGCGTTGGTGTAGCCGAACTTTTCGGTAATGTCCTGCATACTCAAATGCCGGATGTAAAAATCTTCCAGTAGCGTTCGGCAGGGTTCGCCCAGCCGCCCCAACGAGTCGGTCATCAACTCAAACTGCCGGTTACGTTCCTCATGATCGACCAGATCATCGCTAATCTGCCCGGCGGCTGTTGCATCGGTGGCATCAATATCAATGTCGCGCACCATATACCGACTTTTTTGAGCCAGTTGCTTCAGCCATAGTCGCCTGCCCACGGCGTAGATATACGTCTTGAGCTGACTATGCAAATCAAATGACCCGGCTCGGACCTTCTCGTAAAGTACCACCAGCGTTTCCTGGTAGATGTCTTTGGCGTCGTCCTCGTTGCCGTTGTTGGTCGTTACCAGATGCAGCACCATTGGGAAATACCGCCGGTACAACTGGGTCAGCGCATTATCTGAGCCGCTGGCTAAACCTGTCAGTAGTTCTTCGTCGGTCAGGGCTGGTTGCCTGTCTCTCATCAGGTGTTCTATTACTTAATACAGAAAAGGGTAAAGACGTAACCCAAAAAAAAGTTTTAAAATCGTGGGTTACCTTTCAGCCTATAGGGTATTAACGTTGACATTGAATCATTTTTCACCGCTAAACAAAAAACAAATCAAAACTATGAAAGCATTCACGAAAACCGCCTTCTTTTTCGCTGCCATGATTGCACTTGCTACGGGCTGCTCGAAAAAAACCGAAACCACCGAAACCAACGAGACAACCGTCATGACCGACACTACGTCGACGATGATGGCTGATTCGACGATGGCTACCGATTCGGCCTCGACGATGATGTCCGATAGCGCTCAGTAATTTTTGTTGAGGCACAACTGCCGGTAAAAAATACCGACAACGCTATAAACGTACTGAAGCCCGCCTGAGCAATCAGGCGGGCTTTTTTGTTCATTAGGTTTCAGTGCAGGTGGTCGAGCCGTTCCAACGTTTCCAGGCAGGCACGACTGTTATGATAGGGCGCTTTCCACATACTGATTTTGTCGTTGCCCACTACCGTATGCTCCGCCGTACTCCCCATAAACCACTCACCATTTTTAGTGTCGAGCAGGTGTTTTTTGATGAATGTCCAGCTTGCCCACGATTTGTCCAGAAACGGTTTCTCGCCGGTGAGCTGGTACGCATTTAAAAAGCCTACCATTGCTTCAGCTATAACCCACTACGAACGTTCGCGGTTGAGGTGACCGTTTGGCTCAAGTTCGTAGTTCATACCTCCATCGGTAGCATCAAAACCGGTGACGGCGGCCCTGGCCATGTTCATAGCCAGATTTTTTATGGTTTTTTGCAGGGATTTGTCACCCGGATTCATGGCGGCCAGAGCGTTGGCGGCTTCGGGTAGCAACCACGATGCTTCGATGTCATGCCCGTAGGAGATAGCCGTTCGGCGGATGGTCCAGTTGGTATCCATGAATAAGTTCATCCGGTACGTCTTCGGGTTTACAATGTGCCGGATAAACAAGTCCAGCAACCCGCGCATCTGGCTGGCTACCTGCGGGTCGGGCCACACGTGGTACAGAGCCGTGAACGCTTCCAGAATGTGCAGGTGCGTGTTCATAGTCTTGCTCTCGCCATTATCGTACCGGCTGATAATGTAATCCGTAGCAGGCGACCAGTCCTGCTCCAGAGCTTCTACAAACCCGCCCCGTTCTTCGTCATAGGCAAACTTCACCATGTTCTGAAACAACTCTTTAGCCAGTTTCAGTGCTGGGGTCGAGCCGGTAGCACGTGCGTATTCGCTCAGTCCGTAGAGTGCAAACGCCTGACCATACAAATGCTTAAGCGGATATTTTGGTTGCCCTTTCGCATCGACCGACCAGTAAACACCCCCGTAAACAGGATCAAAAAAATGCTGCTGAATGTACGCAAAAGCCCGGTCAGCACTGGGGCGGTATTCGTCATGTTGGGTATGGTGCAGGGCTGCCGAGAACGACCACAAAATCCGGGCGTTCAGCACAATACCTTTGGCTGCGGCAGGGTCAGGCTTGTTTTGATAATCGACGCGCCCATAAAAGCCGCCGTTTGTAGGGTCAGGGGCGTATCGTTGCCAATACGCCATAATATCCTTATGTTCCTGTCGAAGCTCGGCTTGCCACTGTTTCGTGTCCATGTTCTTTAATTAGCGTGAATTATAACCCGCCAACCACTGAATGGTTAAGATACAGAAAGCCCCTTCCGACCGTCGGAAGGGGCTTTCTGTATAATTTCCGATAAGCTTAGTAACCCGGATTCTGCTTCAGAACATCTTTGCCCTGAATGTCGATCTGACCTTGTGGAATGGGCAGATATTCGTCTTTACCCGCTGTAAACTTGGCACCACCCAGGGTGTTTGGCAGCAGAGGACCTTCGTAGGCTAAGTACGCATTGAGTACTGGTGCAGCAACGCCCCAACGAACGAGGTCGAAGAAACGGTGACCTTCGTCGCCCAGCTCAAGCCGACGCTCAAACCGAACCGCCGTTGTGGCTGATGCCTTCGTAGCGAAGGTAGATGCTGGGTACGGGCTAATCACGTATTTGGCAGCCGGTGCGCCCGCCTTCGTAACGAAACTGGCTGGGTTGGCCGCCCGGTTCCGAACCAGATTGGTGTATTCCAGTGCCTTGGCCAGTGAACCTACTTCAATCTCAGCCTCAGCCGCCAGCAAAAGCACGTCAGCATAGCGGATGATGGGGAAGTTGAGCGCGGTGTAGCCCGGCGTCCAGGAGCTGTTATCCTGAAACTTGCCCACGTCCGACTTGTAGTACGTGAACTTCTTGGGCGAGTATGGGCCGCCGTTTGGCTGGTTCCGAATCCAGTCCTGGCCGGGGTGATCCTGCCAATCTAAGTACGGAATACCGCGCCGACCAACGGTGTGATCCAAACGGGGGTCAACGTTACCGGCGTCTGGCGTATACGTTTCTTTCGAGGGTACACCCTGATCGTTTTTGAGTCGATTGGCCGCTGTGTTGTACGAACCATCGAGCAGGGGTAGGCCACTGGCCGATGTCCGGAACGAGTTGACGTACTCAAAGCTTGGCTGATTGAAGCCGCAGCAGTTGCCAGGACCATTTGGGCCGGTGTTGTACGGAAAGTTCAGGTCAAACTCCGGGTTGGCGTTGTTCACGTTACCCGTATTGGCCGCTGCCTGCGTCGCAAAAATCGACTCTGTGTTGTTGTCGCTAGAAGCTTTGAACAGGTCAGGGAAGCTGGGCAATAAGGCGTATTTGGCACCGCCTGACGTTTTGCCACTGGCAATGATCAAATCGAAGAGGGCTTTGGCTTCGGTAAACTTCTTCTGGTACATATACACCTTTGCCAGCAGCGACGCAGCGGCCCACTTGTTGGCCCGGCCCACAGCCGCCTGCGTTTCGGGCAGGTTGTCGTAGGCAAACTTCAGATCGGCTTCAATTTTTGGGTACAGATCAGTGGTGTTCGCAACCTTTTCGATACCTCCGGCGTAATCGACGGTTTCGTCAATGTAGGGCGCGTTGTTGTACAGCCGCTTCATGTCGAAGTAGTTCAGTGCCCGCAGGAATTTCGTCTCGGCTTCGATCCGCTTCTTGTCGGCCGCCGACAGGACCGTACTCGTTGCCACTAAACGCAGCGTAGCGTTGGCGCGGCTGATGGCCTCGTAGCGTGTCCGCCACGTACCGCCCACGTCGCCCGTCGAGAGGGTTTCGTACCGCTGAATCGGGTTGATGGTCGAGAAGTCGCCGGGGTCGGTGCCTTTGTTGGCGTCGCCCCCACGAATGCCACCCCACACCCAGTTGGCTACGGCTGCCAGGCGGTCGCCCCGGCCATTGAGCATTGCATAGACCGAAATCAGCGAGCCTTCAACGCCCGCCTTGGAGCTAAGCTGACTGTTGTCCAACTGCGCCGTTACGGGTACCTCCAGGAACTTGTCCTGACAGGCTACCGTGATGACCGAAAGGGCAACCGTTGCCCCGATCAGGCTGGTAAATTTTTGCTTGTAGTTCATGTTCGTTTATTTGTTTTAAGGTGTGCCGGAGCATTTTAACAGCCCCGGCACGATTTAACTTGTTGATTAGAATCCAATGGCCAGACCACCCAGCACCTGCCGGGTAATGGGGTAGTTGCCCACGTCGATACCAAAGTTGGTATCAGCAGCACCGCCCACGCTTGGATCGAGACCCTGGTATTTGGTAATCGTGAAGAGGTTGTTGGTCGAGACAAACAACCGAACGCGCTGCAAACCAATACGGCTCAGGGCCGAAGCGGGTACGTTGTAGCCCACAGACAGGTTCTGCAACCGGAAGTACGAGCCGTCTTCTACGTAGTACGAGTTGGCCTGCGTGTTGGTACTGAAGTTCGAGGCAGCCTCGAAAATGGGGATGGTAGCCCCCGTGTTCTGGGGCGTCCAGGAGTTCTTAACCCGTTCGCTGATGGCGGCACCGGCAAACGATGGATAGAAGTCGGTAAACCACTTGGACTGGTTCCATATTTTGTTGCCGACCGAGGCATAAGCATACGTCTCGATGTCGAAGCCCTTGTAGGTGAACTTCAGCGTCAGGCCACCCGTAAACTTAGGAACGGGGCTGCCGAGGTACGTCCGGTCATCGGGGGTGATTTTACCATCGCCGTTGAGGTCAGCAAACCGGAAGCGGCCCGGTCCGGCACCCTGCTGGGTTGGCGCGGCATCAACTTCCTGCTGACTCTGGAACAGACCCACCGTCTGGTAGCCGAAGAACGACGAGATCGACTGGCCCAACTGGTTCCGGATGGGGTTGATACCCCGGAAACCTGGGTTAATGTAAGTGATGTACGTCTGATCACCAGCCAGGGCAACAATTTTGTTGCTCAGGAAGCTACCCGTAACGTTGGCTTCGTAACCTACTTCGCCACCGATCCGGCCGCGGGTGATGAGCTGCATATCGATACCCTGGTTGCGCATCTTGGCCACGTTTACCGCCGGAGCAGAGGCAAAACCACCCACTACGTCGGGGACGGGTACGATGTACAGCAGATCGCGGGTGTCTTTCCGCCACACGTCAAAAATGAACTCCAGCTTGTTGTTGAAGAACGATCCGTCAAAGCCGACGTTGGTCGTTACGCTGGTTTCCCACTTGGCGTTGGGGTTGCCAATCCGGGTGCGGTAATAGCCTTCCTGGGTGCTTGAGTTCGACCCCGTGATGTCATAGGCCGATGCACCAAGGCTCGTACCATACAGACTGAACTGATTGTTGGGGTCCACGTTGTTCGAGTTACCCATGATACCGTAGCCACCGCGAACTTTCAGGTCCGTTACCCAGGGCAGGTTTTTCATGAAATTCTCGGACGACAAACGCCACGCTGCCGAAGCCGCCGGGAACACACCGTAGCGGTTGTTGGCACCAAAGCGGCTCGAACCGTCGCGCCGGATCAGCCCCGTAAAGATGTACTTGTCGTTGAAGATGTAGTTGACTCGGCCAAAGTACGACGCAAAGTTCACGCCCTTGAACTGGTTACTGCCCACGTTCCGGCCTGTTGCCGATACCGTGTTGAGCGTTATGTAGTTAGGGTCGGTCGAGAATGGGTTTTGTCCGTTACCGTTCATACCCCGGCCCGCGCCCGTGTTCAGGGCTTCCTGACCTACCAGCAAATCAACCGCGTGTACACCAAACTTGCGCTTGTAGTTGGCTGTATTGGTCAGCACCCACGACAGGAACGTATTTGACGCTTCACTATACCCAAACGCCGAGTTGTTTTCCGAGTTTTCGTACTGCAACCGACTGTAGAACACGCCGTAGAAATCGCCGTAGCTGCCGCCGAGGCTGCTGCGCAGGGTCAGGTTCTCGATGGGGTCATACTCGAGGTAGAAGTTACCAAAGGCACTGTATCCACCCACTTTATCATTACTCTGACCCAAACGGCTGGCCACTGGGTTGCGGGGGTTGTTGAAGCCCTTAGCTGCTGTACCGGCGTAGCCACCAAACTCGTCATAGACCGGAATGATGGTTGGCATACGGAAGGCCTGCAAAATATCGTTCTCGTCCGAAGCAACACCCTGACCGTTGTTACCGCCACCCTGACCGCGTACCGAGCGGTAGGTAAGCTGGATGTTCTCGCCAAAGCGTACCCGCTTCGAGATATCGAACTCCGTATTGGCCCGGAACGTGTACCGCTTAAAGTCGTTATTGAGCAGGATACCCTGCTGATCCTGCAAACTAACGCCGACGTAGTACCGGGCGGCATCGCTGCTGCCCGAAAAGTTCAGGCCGTGCCGCTGAATGGGTGCCTGCCGCGTGATGGCTTTATACCAGTCGGTACCTTCCTTATTGGCCCGCACTACCTGATAGATACCCCCTGCACTCGGATTGACATTGTACTTTGCCCGCTCGGCTTCCAGATTAACCGTACCCGTAACGCCAGGCGTACCGCCTACGCTGATGTAATCAGGAATAACCGGCGTGGCACCCTTGCCAAACTGCGGGTGGCCCCAGGATTCGTCGCCGGGTTTAGAGCCTGAATTCCGGAACGAATTCCAGGTCCAGGTGGCAAAATCGGTAGGGTTCAGCATTTTTTGTCCCGTACCTGGATCGGTAACACCGTACTGCCCGTCATACGAGACCTGAAGTTTACGGGCTGTTTTCGAGCCTTTCTTGGTCGTAAATACGACTACGCCGTTGGCAGCCCGCGCCCCATAGATCGACGCCGAAGCGGCATCTTTCAGGACGGTGGTCGTCTCAATGTCGCTCGGAGCCAGAAAATCGACGTTGCCGGTTGGTACACCGTCAACAACATACAGAGGCTCGTTGCCGCCGAAGCCACCAAAGCCCCGCACCCGCACCTGACTGGCCGTACCGGGCTGTCCGTTACTGATAACGGTCAAACCGGCCACGCGACCCTGCAACTGCTGCTCTACGTTACCCGACGGGATAACGGTCAGATCTTTGGCTTTCACCGTCGAAACAGCACCTGAATTATCGCGCTTGTTTTCGGTGGTGTAGCCTGTTACAATTACCTCGCTCAGGGCCGTAGCGTCGTCTTCGAGGGTTAGGTTAACCGCTGAGCGGTTGCCGACAGTAATCTCCTGGGTTTTGTTGCCAATGGCCGAAACGACCAGAACGGGATTGGTACCCGTTACGTTGATAGCAAAATCGCCGTTGGCATCGGTCGATGTGCCAGTTTGGGTACCTTTCAGCACCACGTTGGCACCTGGGACAGGTCCGTCTGTACCAGTAATTTTGCCTGTTACTCTGCGGCCCTGAGCAGATGCACTCAAGCCCCACAGCAGCATAACTGCGACCATTAGTGTGGCGGGCAGTAATCTGTATAACATTGCTTTCATAGATGTTTGGTTGGTTTGATCTTGTTTAAACGCATCAATATTAGCTCTTATTTATTATATCCAAAAGGGTAATATCAATAATAATATGGACTTCCTATGAAAAATACCCGTACTGGCGTAAAAATAGTACTATTTTCATTTTCACTTAATACTCCCGTTTGCGGTCCCTGGTAAATCGTTCTCAAAAACGACTGAACGCACTATCAGGTCAGTGTGCATGTGAGTATTTCTACCACCCTGCCAGTCATGCAACCCGCTACCTTTGCTCAATCATGCACACAAATTATTATTTCCTCCGGCAGCTGGCTCCGGTCCTGTCACAACGCCTGACTGGCTTGTCATTTATGGAATGCTTCAGCCAGGACCGCGACGAAGTAGTGCTGGTGTTTGCCGAGGCAAAAGGCAAAATCAACTACTACAAACCATTCTATACCAAGGCTACGCTTCGTCCTGATTTTTCGGGTCTCTTTTTTCCCGGCGATGTTCACCGCGCCCGCACGAACAGCGTTGATCTGTTTGGGGCTGTCACAGAAACAGGCGGTGGCCGGGCAGTGCTGGGCGTGCGGGAGTTTCTGAATGAGCGATGTCTGGGTATCACGCTGGCAGACGGCTACACGCTGGTGTTCAAGTTTTTTGGCAATCGCCCCAACCTCCTCGCTTTCCGTAATGATGAGGTTATCGACCTGTTTAACCATAATCTCACTACTGATAATCAACTCCGGCTCAGCCAGCTTGATCGCCCCATCGACCAGTCATACCAGGGGTATGAAGCATCAGGTCTCGACCTCAGGCGGGTATTCCCAACATTTGGGAAGGCTGCACCAGACACCAGTGACTGGCCCGCCGTGCAGGAAACACTCCAGTTACTTGAACAGCCTCGCTATTATCTGACCCGTACCGGCCACAAGCCCACGCTGTGGCTGGTGCCGCCCCCGCAAACAGACGATCCGGGAGAAACTGCAGTACAGATATTCGATGATCCGATTGATGCTGCCAACCGTTTTTATGTAGCCTACAATGGGCTGAGCGTATTTGAACGCGAAAAAGCGGATTTACTTCGGCTCCTCGACAGACGCCGACGCCGGGCTGCAGCTCTTATTGACGCTAATATGCAACGGCTCATGGCCCGCGACGAAGGCGCGTCGCACGAGGAGACGGGGCATATTCTGATGGCTAACCTGCACGACATACCAACCAGTGCGGGCGTACCGTCTCCAGAGCGGGTAACGCTGCATGATTTCTACCGCGATCAGCCCATTACAATCAAACTAAAGCCGGATATAAACCCGCAGAAAAACGCGGAGAACTTTTACCGCAAGGCTAAAAACGAGAAGATCGAAGAACAGCACCTGACCGACCAGGTAATCAACCGTGAAGCCGAGATTGAGCGTATTGACCGGTACATCCACGAGCTGGCTGACGTAAAAACGCTGAAAGAATTACGCCGATACATAAAGCAGCATAACCTGCACGGCCACGAAGCCGCCCCGGTCGATGGCGCAGCGGCTCCGTTGTTCAAAGAAGTCATGCACGAGGGCTTTCGGATTCTGATTGGCCGCAACGCCAAAAACAATGATCTGCTTACCAAGAAATTCACCTACAAAGATGATCTCTGGTTACACGCCCGGGACGTGGCCGGATCGCACGTTGTAATTAAACATCAGTCAGGTAAGACGTTCCCGAAAAGTGTCATTGAGCGGGCCGCTGAACTGGCTGCATGGTACTCCAAACGCCGAACCGATAGCCTGTGTCCCGTAACGGTGACGCCCAAAAAATACGTTCGCAAGCCCAAAGGCTTAGCCGAAGGTCAGGTCATTGTAGAGAAAGAAGATGTCGTAATGGTAGTACCGCGCGGGTAGCGGGCGGAGGAGCTAAGTCGAGACAACCCGTTTCCCCACGCCTTTCCCCTGCTCTTACTGATAACTGGTTACTGACATCTGCATAATCCGGTGCATCTCATGCCAGGTATTGTTCCAGGAATTCTTTTTCAGGAAGGCATCAATGGCGGACCAGTTTTGCGGATGTTTCTTAGCCAGAGCCAGTTCAATGGCCTTAATAAATGCATCGGGTGAGTTGACAACCTGTACAAAGTCCTCGGAGCCATAGGTACGTACTACGTCGCGGATGGGTGTGGATACTACCGGCAGGCCAGCTGCCAGGTACTCCGGCGTTTTGGTCGGGCTGATGAACCGGGTCGAGTCGTTGAGCGCGAATGGCATCATGGCCACGTCCCAATTGCTGAAATAGTATGGCAAATCATTGTAGGCTTTCATGCCGAGGTAATGCACGTTTGGGCCTTTGGGTAGCATGTTATGGTCGATCTTTACAATCGGCCCAATTAACACGAACTGCCAATCTGGTCGGCGGCTGGCCATTTCGCCCAGAAGCTGGTAATCAAACCGCTCGTCAATGACTCCGCTGAACCCAATGCTGGGGCTCGCTATGGTACGCTGGTCGGGTTTCGGTTGGCGGGCGGTGGCAAAATGCGCAAAATCTATGCTGCTCGGAAAGGCAAATATGTTTGGATGGCGATGCTGCTTGGCTTCGTACAGGCTGTAGCCACCGGTAAAAACGACGCCTGCACGCTGCATCAGCTTCTTTTCCTGATCCAGCAACTGCGGAGGTGCGCCCCAAAACGCCGACAACTCATCCATGCAATCATATACGGTTAGCTTTGGCTTCAGGTGGTCGCTAAATAGCAGCGCCATTGGCGTATAGTACCAGGCAACGAAATTGTCGATCTGTTGACTGACCATGAACGTATCGAGTAGTTCTTTCTGTAACTGGCGGGCCTGATCGGAATTGGTACCGTGCGGTAGGTGGGGTACAACAACCGTCAGCCGGTTAGCCTGTTTACACTGGGTCAGCCGGGGTTCGCCGTCGTCATAAACTGGTTCTTCGAGAAACCAGACCCGGTAACTTTCGGTAGCCCGGCTGAGCAGGTGCTGAGGCCGCTGATAAACGAAGTTCCAGCGCAGGTGAGAGAAACAGATGAGGTCCTGTGCATCGTCGGAAATGGGCGGGCGTGAGGGGGTTGGTTTAGCGGGTTGAGGTGGTGACGTTAAGACTGCATGGGTTGTAGCTGTTGAGTCGATCATTTTCATAAACGTGAGTAGCAGACTGGTTGAAAAAAACAACTCGATCAGAAGGTCTGGTCGAGTTGCCGGGGTGCGATGGAAAAACCCCGTGTTCTGCAAAATGTTATGGTAATCGACGCAAATTCGAGTACACGGACGATAGTGGTCTATTTTATGCCGATGATGTAGCGAAACCCCTCGCCTTTAGGCAGGGGATGTAAGCGACCGCATCGGCGGACCGACGCGAATGCGTAAGGTCTGTTAACGTTTTTTCTGATTGTCAATGTACTGGATAATAGCTTCTGCCGAAATACTCCCTATCGACTCTACATAGTACGAGCGCGTCCAAAGAGACGGTAGCCGGGTTTTCAAGTCTGGAAACTCATTGCGTAGCACAAACGAGCTACGCCCT
>JACMPG010000182.1 GCA_014377625.1 Spirosoma sp. | reverse complement strand
TACGAAACGCTGTCGCCCGACGGACGTAAACTCCTGATCCTGAACGTGCCGGAAAGTGATGAGAAGCCACACTACGTCATTGACGAAGCGGGTAAACGAACCATTTACGTTCGGGCCAAAGACAAATCGGTACCAACCAACAAACTCATTATCTCGACCGATGCTCCTGCTGCCGCGCTTGTGCAGTCGCCAGCGGTGCGGTTGCTGATTCAGTACCTGCGCCGAAACGACGACATCACCGCCGAAAAACTGGCCAAACTCACCAATATCTCGACCTACCGGGCCGACAAGCAACTCAAACTTTTGACCGAGCAGGGGTTGCTGCTGTTGCTCAATAAACAACGCCCGGCCCGCTATGCCCTGAAACTGGCCGAGTGACAGCTTCTTTTTCAACACGGAGGAAACGGAGAATTCACAAAGAAAAAGGAGAACAATGTCTCTGTTTTTTTTGTGAATTCTCCGTTTCCTCCGTGTTGAAATAACTGGTTCGTATTTTTGTAGGATGATACCTCAAATACCCATCTCTAAAGAAACGATTACCGAATTTTTCCGGGACCTGCAGGACCGTATTTGTCAGTCGCTGGAAGATGCCGACGGCAGCGGGCGGTTTCGCGAGGACGCCTGGGAGCGGCCCGGTGGGGGCGGGGGGCGTTCGCGGACGATGGCTAACGGCACCATCATCGAAAAAGGCGGAGTGGGCTTTTCGGCGGTTTACGGACCCGCCACCGAGGCTACGCTGCGTTCGCTCAACATCACCGACCCGGCCATAACCCCCGAATTCTACGCCATCGGCGTGTCTATCGTGCTGCATCCGCACTCGCCCCTGATGCCCATCATCCATATGAATGTGCGGTATTTCGAGATGAGTACGGGGCAAAGCTGGTTCGGGGGCGGAATCGATCTGACACCGCACTACGTAGTACCAGACGATGCCCGTTGGTTTCACGCCCAGCTCGAAGCCGTATGCAACCGCCATGCCGTAGCCGACTACCCACGTTTCCGGGACTGGGCCGACGAGTATTTTTCTATCCCGCACCGGCAGGAAACGCGCGGTATCGGCGGTATCTTCTTCGACTACCTCAAACCCGACGGTGACCCAACCCGGCAGGCCGATCTGTTCGCTTTTGTGCAGGACGTGGGCAACGCCTTCGCTCCGATTTACACGCATTTTATGCGGCAAAATAGCCCGTTGCCGTACGGGGATCGTGAAAAACAGTGGCAGTTACTGCGCCGGGGGCGTTACGTGGAGTTTAATCTGGTCTGGGACCGGGGTACCAAATTCGGTCTCGAAACCAATGGCCGTACCGAATCCATCCTGATGAGTATGCCCCCGCAGGCCAACTGGGTGTACGACTTCCAGCCCGAACCCGGCAGCCCGGAAGCGTTCACACTCTCTCAATTGCGAATTAAAGAAAGGTTCCACCCCTGTCCAGAGTCATAGTGCAGCTGGCCGTTCGTGATCTGGAGGGGGCTGTCAATGTTATTGTGGTAGAGCTGACCCGTGCCGAGGCCGTGCGGCAGGGGATTTTTGAACAGGGCTGTGTACTGCGCAATAGCGTTCAGGCCAATGTTCGATTCGAGGGCGGAAGTGATCCACCAGTCTATGTTCAGCCGTCCGGCCAGTTCGATCCACTCGTCGCAGTGGCGCAGGCCACCCAGCAGGGTGGGTTTGAGGATAATGTACTGCGGATGAATTTTTTTGAGCAGCCGGTATTTCTGCACGTACTCCATCTGCCCAATCAGTTCTTCGTCTAAAGCAATAGGGATTGGCGTGTGCTGGCAGAGTTCGGCCATTAGGTCAGGCTGCCCGGCGGCAACAGGCTGCTCAATGGAGTGTAGATCGTACTGCGATAGTCGTTCCAGTTTGGGCATGGCATCGGCGGGCCGGAACGCGCCGTTAGCATCGACCCGCAGCGTGATCTGATCGGCAGAAAACCGTTCGCGGATGTCCGCCAGCAACTCGCACTCCTGCTCGAAGTCGATGGCTCCGATTTTGAGTTTGATGGTCGTGAATCCAGTCCGTAACTTCTCGTCGATCTGCTCCTGCATAAACGCCCGGTCGCCCATCCAGACCAGGCCATTGATGGGGATGTTACGTTGTCCGCTGGTAAAATCGGACGGGTACAGAATCTGGCAGCCGCCCGCCAGAAAATCGACCATGGCGGTCTCGAAGCCGAACAGAATACTGGGGAAGGCCGGGCTGATAAGCTGATTCAGGACGATGGTGACGTTCCAGGCGAAAAGTTCGAGGTCCATTTCGTTGAACTCGCGGCAGTAGCCCGCCAGTTGCTCCTCAAAATCGGGCCGGTCATCGTAGCTCAGACCCGTCAGTGGACCACATTCGCCATAGCCAACAAGGGCAGGATTGGCGTCGTCCCTGACCCGAATCAAATAGCTCGTCTTTTTGGTGAGGGTTCCGCGCGACGTACCCGCTTCGAAGCGAAAATGCAACGTATGTCTTAGGTAATCGGCAGTTAAACTCATTAGTGCAGGGTAATCGGGGCGGGACGAATCAGGTTTAAAAGTACTACTTTTGGCGGCTCAGAATGGGCAATATTACGAAATTGTTTGTGAAACTTTCTTCCTTTTTTTGGTTACTAAAGCCGGTCGCTAAACTCTATGGACTGGTCACTGACGGGCGTAATTGGTTATTCGACAATCAGTTAAAGCAAAGCATTACACCCGCTATTCAAACAATTTGCGTAGGAAACCTGACTGTTGGCGGAACGGGTAAAACGCCAATGATCGAGTTTTTGATTGAACGGTATGCCGTGTACAGCCCTGCCGGTACCTATCAGACGGTTACGCTGAGCCGGGGTTACGGTCGGCGAACGCGCGGATTCAGAATGGCTACTTCTACCGATACCGCGGCCACTATTGGTGATGAGCCGTTGCAGCTCTTCCGCAAGTACGGTAATCGGGTGCGGGTAACGGTGGGCGAACGCCGGGCCGGGGCCATTCAGGTCATTGAGCAACAATACCCGGAAACCCGGCTGATTCTGCTCGACGACGCTTTCCAGCACCGCGCTGTGCGGGCCAATATTACGTTGTTGTTAAGCGATTATAACCGGCCTTTTTATGCCGATTCTCCGTTTCCGGCGGGACTATTGCGTGAAACCCGGCAGGGTGCTGCCCGAGCAGATGCCGTTGTCGTGACCAAATGCCCGGCTGATTTATCCGTAACGGACCAACGACTGATTAGCAACGAAATTTACCGCTACGCCCGCCCCGGCGTACCCGTTTTCTTTGCTACTCTGCGTTATGAAAATCCTGTTGCCTTTGCCAGCGTACCGACTCATCAGGAACGGCCCGATCCGGAGTTGAAGGCGGTGGTGCTGGTGTCGGGCCTGGCCAATGCCGACCCGCTCGAAGCGTATGTACACCAGCAGTTTACGTTGCTGAACCACCATCGCTTTGCTGACCATTACGCGTACTCCCGCGCCGACCTGGACCGTATCGTATCGACCCTGCCCAACGGGGCGGCTGTACTGACGACCGAAAAGGACTGGGTGAAACTCGATGCCCTGCTCACACCCGCCGAGCGGCAGACCTGGTCCCTGTACTATCTGCCCGTTGCTATGCAGCCGCTCCCCAATTGCGCCGATGAGCTGAACCGATTTCTACAACAGGCCACACTTAAAAAAACTTAATCGAAATAACGAGCGGGCTTACCCAATTAGATTTGCCGTATTTTTGAGGGAATGAATCAGCGTTTATTTTTCTTAATTGCTTTTCTTGGTACTGCTCTGTTGGGCAGGGCGCAGCAGTTTCCGGGTGCCGGGCAGGTGCCGGGCGGTTTTCCGGGCGGCTTCGGCAATCAGACCACCCGACCGGGGGCCTTCACCAATACCTCGCCCACCGGTATCGACGATTCGACAAAGGCTATCTACGGTCCTAAATCGACTAACTATATCCTCGAAGACGACGTACTCAATAACCGGACAAAACTTTACACCGTCGATACCACGATGGACAACGTACACCGATATCTGTACGTGAATCGCTACAAAAATCTATACCAGAATCTCGGTAACCTGGGTACGCCCATGCGGTCGGTATTTGTACCGATACCCGAACAGATTGGGGCGCAGACGGGCTACCACGTGTTTGATCCATATGCTTACCAGACCATGAACGTGAAGTACTTCAACACGAAGTCGCCGTTTTCGGACATGTATCTGGCCCTCGGTGCCCAAAATCAGAACATCCTGCGGTTCGATTTTACGCAGAACATCAAGCCGCGCCTGAACGCGGGTTTTGCCGTGCAGCGGTTTACGTCGCAGCGTCAGTTTGGCGTACCGCTGGGGTCTAACTCATCATCGCTGGAGCGGCTGCTGGCGCAGGACTGGGGGTTTCTGGCGCATACCAACTACAAATCGAAGAACGACAAATACACCCTGCTGCTGCATTTCGTCAATATGAATCACGAACTGGCTGAGCAGGGCGGGCTGCTGCCGGGCGTTTCGCGGTCATCCGATGGGCAGCCGGTTCGCAATATCTACGACTACGAAGGCGACCCCCGGATTACGAAAGGGTACGGGCGCGAGATTCAGAACAACTGGCACATCTATCAACAGTTTGTGGCGGACAAAGGCATTCAGCTATACCACCGGCTCGACTACCGCCGGAGCAAAAACTTTTTCAACGACAACGCCCTGCGGGCTAATCAGACGCCAAAAACAACGCAGTTCGATACGACGCCCGCTTTTTACCCGGCCAACACTACCCCGCCGTTCAACCCTAACCTGACTACGCTCGGCGACTCGACGGATATTTATCAGGATGCGCGTTTTCGGTTGCTGGAGAATCAGTTCGGGCTGAAGGGAACCTACCAGTTTGGGCAGTCGGCGTTTAACTACCGGGCGTATCTGCGCAGCCGGATTTACGGGCAGTACACCCGTTATAACACCTCGGCCACTGAATTTAACGAATACGAAACCCGGCGCAACGAAACATTTCTGGGTGGCTGGCTGGGCTACTACTTTCCCGATAGTCTGTCGCGGCTGACTGCCGAGGCCGAGTATCAGGTGGGGGGCGGGTTCCGGTTGCAGGGGCAGGTGGAGAGCAAGCTATTTACGGCGGGCTACACGGCAGCTTTGGTGCAGCCCACGCTGTTGCAGGAGCGGTTCCAGAGCGTCGTGTATTTCTGGCGCAATAACTTCAAACTGCGGGGCTACAATCATGCCCACGGCGAACTGAACCTGCGCTACAAAAAGATCAGCTTACAGCCCGGTCTCGACTACACGCTGCTGAGCAATTATATCTACTATGATACCGACGGTGTGGTTCGGCAGGACAACGGTTCGTTCAGCGTCCTGCGAACGGGTCTGAGTTATTCGCTCCAGGCAGGCAAATTTCTGACATCGGGGCAGGCGTATTATACCGTACAATCGCGCGACAATGTGTTGCGGACGCCCGCCGTATTCTGGAACGGTAAAATCCAGTACGAGTTTTTGTATGCTAAGGTGCTGTACATTCAGGCGGGGGTAGATCTGCATTTTAAGTCGTCTTATTATGGCGATGCCTATATGCCCGTTACGCAGCAGTTCTATCTGCAAAACCGACAAAAAGTGGAAGGGTATCTTATGGCTGATATTTACGCTAATCTGCGCGTAAACCGTACCCGGCTGTTCGTGAAAGTCAACCACATCAATCAGGGATTTTTGCAGGGACCCGGCTATTACGTCGCGCCGGATTATCTGCAAATACGCCGGGGTTTCGCGTTTGGTGTGGATTGGTATCTGTTTGACTGATAGAACTCTATTTTTGCCATTCCGACGAAGGAGGAATCTTCGGGTGTGTATAGGTTTTCCAATACCGGACGGAGATTCCTCCTTCGTCGGAATGACAAAAATAACTCATGAAACACATCCTACTCTGCCTGCTCACCGTCTGCTCCGGTGTTGTACTGGCTCAGACGCCGGCCAAAAAACGGCCTGTTGCCCCCCATGATATGTACCGGCTGCAAACCGTTGGCGACCCACAGGTGTCGCCCGATGGGAAGTGGGCGGCCTACGTCCTGTCCAGTGTTGATACTACCAAAGACAAACGCAACGCCGATGTCTGGATGGTGAGTCTCGACGGGAAAGAAACCGTACAGCTCACCAACACCCCTGACGGCGAATCGAAGCCGCGTTTCAGTCCCGATGGCAAATACCTGTCGTTCGTATCGGCGCGGCAGGGAGCTACTAAACCCCAGCTTTGGCTGATGGACCGGCGCGGGGGCGAAGCCAAAAAACTCACCGATCTTAAGAACGATCTGGACGATTACGAATGGGCACCCGACGGTAAGCGTATCGCGCTGGCCCTGCGCGATCCCGATTATTCGGATTCGGCCAAAACCAAAGTCCGCAAACCCTTCGTCATGGACCGCTACCAGTTCAAGGCCGATATCAAAGGCTACCTGGACAGTGGAGCCGTGCATCTGTACCTGTTCGACGTAAGTACCAAAAAGCTGGAGCAACTCACCACCGGTCGCTACGATGAAGAATTGCCGGCATGGAGTCCCGACGGTAGTAAGCTGGCTTTCGTGAGCAACCGCAGCGACGACCCGGATCGCAATCAGAACACGGATATTTACGTGATGGACGCCCGCAAAGGGGCTATCATGCGGCAACTAACCAAATGGTCCGGCATTGATACCGACCCGGCGTGGAGTCCCGATGGGAAGCAGATTGCCTACCGGCGATCAACGGCAGCGGGTAATTTTCTGATGTATGATCAGTCTATGCTGGCCGTGATTGGTTCGGATGGTGGTGAACCCCCGGCTGGATTGCCCCGCTTGCTATCAGCCCCAATGGACCGGCCCGTGCGCAACCCACGCTGGGCAAAAGATGGTAAAAGCATCGGCGTACTGGTAGACGATGACCGGCAGATTTACGTAGGACAGTACGCGCTGGCCGATGGTAAATTTACGAAAGTAGCCGGGGGCGAACGCGCGTTCGGTAGTCTGGAACCCGTATCGGCAACTACCTGGCTTACCCTCTCCAGCGATCCGCAGCATCCCGGCGAGTTGTTTGCGCTGGAAAACGGCACCCCCCGTCAGCTTACGCACGTACACGACGAGTTTCTGGCCCCGCTTCAACTGGCCACCGTAACCGGCTTCACTTCGATCAGTAAAGACGGTACGCGCATCTCGAACGTGCTGTTTCGCCCCGCCAACACGCCCGCCGGTAAAAAGCTGCCCACTATTTTCTTCATTCACGGCGGGCCGGTAGCGCAGGATGCCTACTCATTCGATCTGACCCGGCAGTTGCTGGCGGCCGGTGGCTACGCCGTGGTGGCCGTTAACTACCGGGGTAGCAATGGGCGTGGGCTGGAATTTACCAAAGCCATTTATGCCGACTGGGGTAACAAAGAAGTAGAAGATATTCTGGGCGCGGCAGACTACGCCGTAGCCAACAACATTGCCGACCCCGACCGGCTGGGCATTGGCGGCTGGAGCTACGGCGGTATCCTCACTAACTATACCATTGCCACCGACACGCGTTTCAAAGCAGCCGCCAGTGGTGCGGGTAGCGGACTGCAACTGACCATGTACGGCATTGATCAGTACGCCAATCAGTACGAGAACGAACTGGGTGCGCCCTGGGTAAATCCTGACAAGTGGCTGAAGATTTCGTACCCGTTCCTGCACGCCGACCGCATTAAAACGCCAACGATGTTCATGGCCAGCGAGAAAGATTTCAACGTGCCCGTGGCGGGTAGCGAGCAGATGTACCAGGCCCTGCGCTCATTGGGCATACCCACGCAGTTGATTATATATCCCGGTCAGTTTCACGGCATCACCACGCCCAGCTACCAGAAAGACCGCGCCGAACGATACGGGAAGTGGTTTGACAAGTATTTGAAGTAGTGAAGCTACCCCTCAATCTACCATAAAGTACACGGGCGTTTTGTCGATTTTATGCGCCTGCCAGCTTACCAGTTGCCACCGTCTGCCGCGCTTTACCCACACGTCGGTATAGCGTAGCTTTCGGTTGTTGGGGTTCCCATCGGCGAAGTGCTGGGTGTAACTGCATATACCATTGATAATGGCTGTGTTGCCGTAAATACGCACAGTTGACGAATCGAGCGTGATCGCTTCGTAACGCCGTTTGCCGTCTTTGATCGACTGAATGAACGATGCCTTATTGTCTACGTCGCCGTTGGAGTGCTGGTAGAACAGTTCCTCGCCGAGGAGTTGGTCGAGGGTCGCGTAGTTCTGGGTAATCTGCGCGGCAAAGCGGGCTTTTTCGGCAGTGAGCACGGCGTCTTTGTCTTTGGAGCCGGTTTGTGCCGGGGCGGTCATCGCAACCAGCCCAAACAGAAAAGTAAGCAGATGTTTCATGTCGTAGAAAAGCGTGAATGGAGTGGCTTTGTTCACAGCCAGTAGTCGATCAGTACCGTAACGAGCAGGCCGGCCACGCCCGCTACAGTACTGGCCAGCGTCCAGGCCCGCAGCGTTTGCCCGACTGTCAGCCCACCAAAGCGCGACACCACCCAGAATGCCGAATCGTTGGGGAACGAACAGCAGATGCCCCCGCAGCAGATGGCTAACCCCACCGTGAGCGGATGCGCTGAACTGCCAATTGCCGAGGCACCGGTCAGCAGTGGAGCCAGAATGGCCGAGGTAGTCACGAGCGCGACCGTAGCTGATCCCTGCGCAGCCCGCAGCAGAGCCGCCAGCACAAACCCCAGCAGCAGCGGAGACAGATGCAAAGCCGAGAGCGACTGCACCAGATAATCGCCGATGCCCGAGGTGGCAATGACACTGCCGAAGGCCCCACCCGCCCCTGTAATGAGCAGAATCAGCCCCGCCTGCGCGGCACCGTCCACCACCAGCGCGTCGAACGGTTTGTTTAGGTAAGGCCGCAGACTCCAGCCCGCCAGCACCACGCCCAATAGCATGGCCACGTTTTTGTCGCCCGCCAGTTCAAACACCTGCCGCCCCACCGAACCCGCCGGGAGCAGGGGCGCTATGATACTGCCCATGAGAATCAGCCCAATGGGAAACAACAGTACCGCCAGCGACCGCCGACCCGATGGCAATGTCACGGACGTATCTGTTGCTTTGTTGGCCACGTTTTCGGGTGAATCGGATGGTATATCTGCGCTTTCGGCGGGTGCGTTACGGCTCAGATAGCGACCCATCAGCAGCCCACCCGTCAGCGCGGCAACCAGGGCCACCCCCATGGCCGCGCCGATAAACGCGCCTGCGTCCAGCCCCAGACTGCCCATGACCGCCAGCGGCCCCGGCGTTGGAATAACCAGACAGTGCGTCGCAATCAGCCCGATTGACAGGGCCGTTACGTAGCGTACCACCGGCAAACCCGTATCGTGCGACAACTGCCGTAACAACGGCATGAAGACCACGAAGGCCGCATCGAAAAAGACCGGGATGGCGGCAAAGTATCCCGTCAGGTTCACGGCCAGCGGTGCCCGCCGGCTGCCCACGTTTCGCAGTAGCAGCCCCGCAATCTGCCCCGTTGCTCCGGCGTTGGCCAGGAGCGTACCAAACACCACGCCCAGCCCAATGACGATGCCGCCGAGGGTCTGACCGAAACCAGCGGAGAGTTGTTTGGCCACCGCGCCGGGCGGCATCCCGCAGAGCAGCCCCGTCAGCAACCCCACGCCCAGCAGGGCCAGAAAGGGGTTTATTTTGAAGCGGATAATGCTGATGAGCAGCCCCGCAATGGACGCCAGGAAAATGAAGAGGAGATAAGAACCGGGCATAGCAGGAAAAGGGGAGGGGGAAGCTGAATTAACGCACGAAGCTACTACTTTCGCCAACATCATGACCGAGATCGAACCCCGCATCCGCCCACTAACCGAC
>JACMPG010000181.1 GCA_014377625.1 Spirosoma sp. | reverse complement strand
GTGCTGGTGGGGGCAAAATCGGCGGAGGGGGTATGGGTGGTCAGGGGCTGGGGAGCCTGTTTTTTGGCCGTTTTCTGGGCCAGACTCCGCACAAACGCCATTGACCCCGTCGAGGTGGTTTCGCTCTTATCGCGTTCGGGCCGGTCGTAATCCATGCGGCTGGGCACCGAGCGGAGTTTCGACATTTTCAGGTATTGCTGGTCAATTTCCAGCAGAAACCGGCTCGGTTCGCACATCTTCAGCCGCCCGTAGTGGTAGCGAGTTTCGGCGTAGGACACCGTCAACCTGCGTTCGGCGCGGGTTATGGCGACGTAGAACAACCGCCGTTCTTCTTCGAGGTCGTTGCGGCTGCCCAGCATCATCTGACTCGGGAATAAATCTTCTTCCAGCCCTACAATATGCACGTTCTTGAACTCCAGCCCTTTGGCCGCGTGAATGGTCATCAGCGTCACTTTGTCGTTGTCGCCGTCGTCCTCTTTCTCGTCGGCGGTGGTCAGTAGCGACACCGATTGCAGGAACGCACTCAGGCTTTTCTCGTCGTTATCGGGGTTATCAACAAACTCCTTGATGGCGTTCAGCAATTCCTGTACGTTTTCGTAGCGGGCCAGCCCCTCCACAGTTTTATCGTCATACAGTTCTTTGAGCAGCCCTGACGTTTTGGCGATGTGCGAGGCCACCTCAAACGCGTCTTTCGTATTGAGGAGCAGCATGTAACTCTTGATAAGATCGGAAAACTGCTCGATGGCAATACCGGCCCGGCCCGTCACGAACTTGCCAATGTCCGACACGATGCCCCAGACCGAATCGTTCTGCTCGGCGGCAATAACGCTGATCTTAGCCACCGTCGTGTCGCCGATGCCGCGTTTGGGCAGGTTGATAATCCGCTTAAAAGCTTCTTCATCCTGCTGATTGACCGTAAAGCGCAGGTAGCCAATCAGGTCTTTGATTTCCTTCCGCTGGTAGAACGACAACCCGCCAATGATGCGGTACTTCAGCCCCACCTTACGCAGGGCTTCCTCAAACGCCCGCGACTGTGCGTTGGTCCGGTACAGAATCGCGAAATCGTTGTTGGTCAGCGACTCGTTCATCTTACTCTCGAAAATAGCCGACGATACCAGCCGCCCCTCCTCATTATCCGACGATGCCTTGATCACGTCGATGAGCGAACCAGCATCGTTGGCCGTGAAGACGCGCTTCGCCAACTGGTTTTTGTTGCGGGCAATGACCGAGTTAGCCGCCTGCACGATGGTATCGGTAGAGCGGTAATTCTGTTCCAGTTTCACGATTTTGACGTTTTCGGGGCCATAGTCGCGCTGGAAATTCAGGATATTTTCGATGTTGGCTCCCCGGAAAGCGTAAATGCTCTGCGCATCGTCGCCGACGATGCAAATGTTTTGGTGCACAGCCGCGAGTTTGCGCGTAATGAGGTATTGCGAGACGTTGGTATCCTGAAACTCATCGACCATCACGTGCTGAAACTTGTGCTGGTACTTGTTCAGAATGTCCAGATGGTCGCGAAACAGGACGTTGGTGTTAAACAGCAAATCGTCGAAGTCCATGGCGTTGGCCGCAAAGCAACGCAGCGAATACTGCCGGTAAATCTGCCCGATACGCGGCATCCGCGCTGACTCGTCATCGGCCTGAATCACGGCGTTGGCCATGTAATCGTCCGGGCCGATGAGCCGGTTTTTTGCGCCCGAAATCCGGCTGAACACGCTGTTGGCGCGATAGACTTTATCGTCCAGCCCCATCTCCTTGATGATGCTCCGTAGCAACGACTTGGAGTCGTCGGTATCGTAGATCGAGAAGTTGGACGTATAGCCAATGGCTTTGGCTTCGATGCGCAGCATCTTGGCAAACACCGAGTGGAACGTACCCATCCAGATATTACGGGCTTCGGTACCCACCACCTTCTCGATCCGGCTGCGCATCTCCCCGGCGGCTTTATTAGTAAACGTCAGCGACAGGATCCGAAACGGGTCAACCCCGGACTCAATGAGGTGCGCAATGCGGTACGTCAGCACGCGGGTCTTGCCCGACCCGGCCCCGGCAATAATCATCAGCGGCCCCTCGCCGTGCATCACGGCCTCCCGCTGAGGGTCATTCAATCCAGAAATATAATCGACCATTGGGTTCTTTGCTATCCCTTTATAACCCCTAAAAGTAGGAAATAATTTGCCGGGCCACGATTGGCCGGACCACCATTGGCCGGACCACGATTGGCCAAGCTACGTTCGGCGGGGGGGCAACTGGAGAACCGGGCCCGGTTGTTTTTTTACACTATACCATCGGCCCCAGATCGACGCCCATTACCTCGGAGTAGGACGTAGCAGTGGCAGCGCCCCCGTCGCCTTTGCGGTAGCGGAGCCATTCGCGGGTTTTGTAGTTATAGACGAAGCCTTCCAGAATACCGTAGTCGTTGTCTTCGATCAGGTGAATAACTTTTTTAAGATCATTCCGCTGGCCTCTGGTCTGACAAACCTCAATAATGACTTTCGTTTCTTCCGCAACGGTGTCGTACAGAATTACGTCTGGCACCGGATGGCCCGGCCCTTCTGCCAGCGGGGTTTCGGGCAATGGCGTAAGCGGTAGGGTCTTGTCGTAATAGTGCAGATTCCCCAGATCAACGGTCAGTTTGCCAATCACAATCTGGTGGTCCATTGCCGAATTAGTACCATCATCATTGACTAAGAAAGGCCCGCTATAACTTGTGGTGTACATAGTTGCCGTGTTTTCTGGTGAAGATACCGAAATTTTACTGACTGCCGATGCAACGCCCGGCCTGCTGCGCCTGTCTTTATTGTGAGTTTTCGCCTAAACCCGCTGCCCGCTGAAGTCGTTACCGCTCAACCGAACCGTTGGCCCGCCCTACCCGGACCGACACGCCGATCTGGTCAGCCGCTGCCAACAGGGTGAGCGACGGGCGCAGTATGACCTGTATCAGCAATACGCCAAAGCGATGTACAACGTATGTCTGCGCATTATTAATCACGACGCCGAAGCCGAAGACGTATTGCAGGATGCGTTTATCGACGCCTTTGGGCACATCAACAGCTTTCGGGGGCAGAGTACGTTTGGCGCGTGGCTGAAGCAGATTGTGGTAAACCGGGCTATCAATCACCTGCGCGGTCGGCGGCTCGACCTGGTCAATCTGGACGAACAGGCAGGAATGGCGGGTTCGCATGAAGACGGGGAAACGGGGAATCGCTTCGACGTGGCGGATATCGAAACTGCCGACGATACCGATGTAGTGCTGGAAGTGGAGCGGGTTCGGCGGGTCATGGCGCAACTGCCCGAAGGCTACCGCGTAGTCCTGTCGCTGTATCTGTTCGAGGGCTATGACCACGAAGAAATCGGGCAGGTGCTGGGTATCAGCGAGGTAACATCGCGGTCGCAGTACCTGCGGGGAAAGAAGCGATTGCTGGAATTATTGACAAACAACAAAAACAATGAAAAAAGATAATCTGGAACGCTTTGTGCGCGACAACCGCGAAGCCTTTGACGACCGCGAGCCACCCAATGGCCTGTGGCAGAAAATAGAAACTGGCCTGAACGAACAACCGGGCGGAACGTCTGTAAAATCGAACTCACCGTTCCGGCGGATTTATAGAAATTCGGCAGGAAGCGTACCGGGTTCGGGGTGGCTCAACTGGCGCGTGGCAGCATCGGTAGCGGTGCTATTGCTGGTGGGTGGGTTCTGGTACGTGAACCATCAGTATGGTGTGGTACGGCAGCCGGAGGTATTGGCGGCCAGCCCGGTTTACGCCAGAGAAGTGACGCAGTACACCCGCCTGATTGCCGACAAACGCGCTGAACTCAGGCAGATGACCGAAGACAAGCCTGCTCTGTACCAGGAATTTGCCACAGATATGGTACGGCTCGAAAAATCGTACAAATCGCTCAAAGCCGACCTTCCGGAAAACCCCAATCAGGACGTCTTAATCAGGGCCATGATTCAGAATCTACAGATTCAGATCGACCTGCTCAACGAACAGCTTCGCGTTATCCAGCGCGTTAACCAACAAACCAATGAAAATCCTGTATAGCCTGCTTTTCTGCCTGTTGCCCGCCTTTGCGTGGGCGAATGGACCGGTTGACGAGGGCACGGTTGAGAAGAGGAAAACGATCACCAAGCTCTTCGATGTGGATGCCAATGACGCACTAACGGTCGACAATCAGTTTGGACAGGTCTCAATTGGCTTGTGGGACCGTAACGAAATCCGCATTCAGATTACCGTAACCGCTAATTCCAGTTCTGACGAGCGAGTACAGCGGTTTCTGGATGCCGTAACCATCGACGAAAAACGGAGCGGTAACCAGATTGTAGTACGTACTAATTTTAGCCAGAGTACAACCGGTAACTGGAACGTGAGTAGCTGGAAAAGCAATGGCGAACGAAATTTTGTCAGGATTGACTATGCCGTGATGATGCCAAAGCAAAACACACTGACAGTACGTAACAAATTCGGCAATACCAGCATCCCGGCCTTTCACGCGCCCCTATCCGTGTACAGCCGCTACGGAAATTTCGACGCCAACGAACTCACCAGCCAACAGACCGATATTGACGTGGCCTACGGCAAAGCCATGATCAACGCCCTCAGCACCGCCAAATTAGACATGGCCTACGGTAGTCTCGACCTCAATCAGGTCAACGTACTGACGCTCGTGAATAAGTTTGGCAAGATGCACATTGGCGACGTGGGCAAACTCACCGCCGACATCGATTATTCCGGTTCGTCGTCTATCGGTACGCTGCGCGAGTCGGGGCAAATCAAGCTGAGTTTTTCCGGCGGGTTTCGCATCGAGCAGTTGCCTGCAACGGCCAATACGGTGGCCATCCAGGCGAGTTACTCGTCGGTTGTGTTGCCCGCCGATAACGGCAGCGATTTCGACGTAACGGTCAGCTACGGTAATTTCACCTACGGCAACGGCTCATCCATGCGCTTCACGATGCAGCCCAGCGACAGTGACGGCCACCGAGGCCCACGCCTGACCAAACAGTACATCGGCACTGTTGGGCGCGGCACCGGACCCAAAATCCGGGTCATCTCGAAGTTCGGCAACGTACAGTTCAAGTGAGCAGCCTGATTACATCGGCATGTTGTGGAAACTCAGCCAGCAGCGTGTTCCGGTCGGCCATCTCAAAATCGGCAAAATCGAAGCCCGGCGCAACCGTACAGCCCACGAGCGAAAAAGCAATCTCCGGCGCCGGTTTCGACCCGAACCAGCAACCCGCCGGAACAACCGCCTGAAACACCTCACCTCGCTCAGGATTGTTACCCAGCCGAATAGTGGTCAGCGTGGCATCGGGATTGATGACAAACACCTCCAGCGGCCCACCGGCGTAGAAATGCCACACTTCATCGGCCTGAATCCGGTGCAGGGCTGATTTATGGTGGCTTTCCAGCAAAAAATAAATAGCCGTAGAAAACGCCCGCGCCCCACCAAATCGGGTGGGCAGGGCGGGGGCGGCAATCGTTTCGGCAGCGCGGTAGGTTTCCGCAAAAAAGCCTCCTTCGGGGTGCGGCTGCATATTCAGCCACCGAACGTATTCCTGAGCTGTCATTACTACCGTGCCTTGATCACGTTGGTGAACTCGCGCGATTTAAGCGATGCGCCCCCAATCAGGCCACCGTCCACGTCGGGCTGGGCGAAGAGATCAGCGGCATTTTTCTCGTTGGCACTGCCACCGTATAGAATCGAGATGTCCTGCGCCACGGCGTCGCCGTACTTGCTGGCAATGTGCTGCCGAATCTCGAAGTGCATCTCCTGGGCCTGCGCCGACGATGCCGTCAGGCCCGTACCAATGGCCCAGATGGGTTCGTAAGCAACAACAACGTTGGCTAATGCTTCGGCAGAAAGGTGAAACAAACTATCAGTAAGCTGGCCTTTTACGAAACCCACGTAATCGCCGTTCTCGCGCAAATCGAGCGATTCGCCACAGCAGAAGATGGGTACCAGGCCGTTTTCCAGCACACGGTCCACTTTCTCGGCCAGTTGGGCGTTGGTTTCACCGAAGTACTGCCGCCGTTCGCTGTGGCCCACAATGATGTACTCCACACCGACTGATTTAAGCATAGATGCCGACACGTCTCCGGTGTACGCGCCCGATTCTTTCTCGTGGCAATTTTGCGCCCCCAGCATAATCCGACCACCCGATGGGATGTACTGCCGCGACGTAGTGAGATAGATAGAAGGCGGGCAAATGACCACCGTCACATCGCCACGGTTCGACGTTTCGATCACTTCGTCTTTTATCATGTTAACCACCTCCGACAGCAGGGCTTTAGCCTCGTCTAAGGTTTTATTCATTTTCCAGTTACCGGCAACAATTTTTTTACGCATAACAGATTCATAATGTGGTTGGAGACGGCGGTGCCGCATCGATCAGATGAACGGTTTGTTCATCGTTCGGGGCGAAATTAAGGGTTTTGAGCCGAACACGCCGATACGGGCACCCTACGTTTTTGGTCAGTACCAGTCCACTAAATCAATGTGTTAGAACTGTTTATATCATAGTTGGGTTTTTCCTACAAAAATTACGTAATTTCAATGAAGTAAAACGCTGTGCATGAAAACGCTGATTCTTTTCCTCGGCCTACTGAGTCTACCGTTGTCCGCATGGGCCGGTGATGATCAGCACCCTGTGCCTGATAAGGATAAGTACGGATTTTACATCGCCGGTAACCGGCACTGGACACGCATACCGTTTCAGCTTCATTCTAACCTCATCATTGTTCAGGTACAGGTTAACGACTCTGACACGCTGCATTTTATTTTAGATACGGGCGTCAGCAACACCATCATTACCGATCCGGCAGCTTTAGACAAAAAGTCGCTGCGGATGACCCGAAAGATCAAATTGACCGGTGCAGGAGAAGGCAACAACCTCTCGGCATCGGTTGCTATCGACAACAACCTGAGCATAGGCGCATTACGGTCATCCCACCACAACGTCGTTATACTGGACGAAGACGTTCTCAAACTCTCCGAATACGTTGGAACGCCTGTAGACGGCATTTTCGGGTATGAGATCTTCGCCAACTTCGTCGTCAACATTGACTTTCAGGCACGCGAGATCACGCTGACCGACCCCAAAAAATACCGCTACCGTAAAAGCAAAGGCGACCGCTACCCCATTACCATTCATGATACCAAAGTGTATACCGACGCCCTATCGGTGTATGACGGTGCAAAATCGCTGCCGCTGCGGGTAATACTGGATACCGGCGCGGGCCACGCCCTGCTGCTGGATCGCTCGCGGAGTACGGCCACCATGCCCATGCCCCAGAAGAGCATCCGGGCGCAGCTGGGCCGAGGGCTGAATGGCGTCATTAACGGCAGCATGGGTCGTATTGAGAAAATTAAGTTTGGCCGCTATGAGTTAGACAACGTGTTGGCGTCCTTCCCAGACAGTGCCTCGTTCGGTATGAAACTGGTCGATATGCCCGAACGGCAGGGTAATGTGGGTTGCGAACTCCTGCGCCGATTCAACGTAACGTTCAACTACCGCGACCGGTACGTGGTGCTGAAACCTAACAAACGGGCCATGCGCGAGCAGTTTGAACACGACATGAGTGGCATGGAACTGCGGGCCAGAGGAGAACACTACCGTAAGTACTTCGTTGATAACGTTACAAACGGGTCGCCCGCGTATCTGGCGGGTTTACAGGAGGGAGACGAGTTGATGTTTGTTAACAACACATCAACCAATGACTTGACTATCAGCGAAATTTACAAGGTTTTGCAGCGGGGAGAAGGCCGTATCGTTACTATATTGGTTCGGCGGGAGGGGCGAATTATCATTACCGACTTCGCGCTCAAGCGGCTTATTTGACGTTGTTTGCGGTGGTTGCCGCAAGCATAGCCGAAATCCTGAGTAGAAGGTCCCTAATCGAACCGGTCGAGTTTGAACCTGAAAGTAGTTCCTTTTTCGAGTTTGCTTATCACGGTGATTTTGGATTGGTGAGCACTGAGAATGTGCTTTACAATGGCCAGGCCCAGCCCAGTGCCGCCCCTGTCTTTAGATCGGCTTTTTTCGAGCCGGTAAAACCGCTCAAAAATCCGGTTCAGGTGTTCGGGAGGAATACCGGGACCATCGTCGCGGACCGATACCAACAGGTTCTTCTTATCTTCTTCGAGCGTTACCAGCACCCGACCATTCTGGTTGCCATAACGGATTCCGTTTTCTATTAGATTAGTAAGCACCTGCTGAATGCGTTGCGGGTCAACTTTGACCCAGATCGGGCCGGGGTGTTCGGTTTTCAGCCGAAGTGTCGTTTGCCTGGCGTTGGCAGATTTCTCTAACTGCCCAAATACTTCGTCAACGATCTCAACCAAGTCGATACGCTCGAAATTCATCTTTACTTCGCCAGTTTCCATCTGCGACAATGCCACCAGGTCTTTCACCAGCGCATCAAGTCCATCGAGGCTTTTCGCGGCTTTTGACAGGAATTTGTCGCGTACATTTTCGTCATCAACGGCCCCGTCAATAAGCGTATGGATAAAACCCTGAGCCGCAAAAATGGGTGTTTTCAACTCATGCGACACGTCGGCCAGGAATTCGCGCCGAAATTGCTCCAGCCGCTTCAGCTCATCAATCTCCTTTTGTTTTTTGGCGACGTACACGAATATTTCGTCATTGAGTTTCTTGAACGGATTCGTGTTCTTGATGATTGATTTGCGGGAGATGGCAAAGTCACGGATTTTGAGTTTGTAGATGGTCTTATACATCTTGTCGACCTCCCGAAACACGAGCAGTTCGATGGCATACAGCACCAGAAAAAACGAAACAACAAACGACGAAATACCCACCACGAACAGCATATTGCTGGTCACGCCCTCCACAAACGTCAGAAACGCCAGCGTCAGGGCCGAAATCATACAGGCCAGCAGCAACGCAATAAGGCGGGGACTTAGGGACATTGAGTGAATGCGCAAATGAGTGACGGTCCGGCGTTCCGGTGAGTGAGTAATAGTTCTTTAATCCCCAGATTGCCTTTGACTCTTATGCGCCTTGTAAAATTATTCACTCATTCGCTCATTCACTAATTCACTCACTCGGATTGGTCGGTAAACATATACCCTACGCCTTTGAGTGTGCGAATGTGGGCGTCACCGATTTTTTCACGGAGTTTGCGGATATGAACGTCCACGGTTCGTTCAAGGACGTAGATGTCGGCTCCCCAGATCTTCTGAAGCAGTTCTTCGCGGTTAAACACCTTGTTGGGATACTGGGCCAGAAAGAACAGCAGTTCAAACTCTTTTTTGGGTAGAATAACCGACTTTTCATCCTGCCTAACAGAGTAGTTTTCGCGGTTTATAGTCAGGCCGGCAATGTCGATTTGCTGGCCGGGGTCGGCTTTCTGGTCTTCACGCCGGAATAGAGCGTTGATGCGGCTCATCAGCGCGCGGGGCTTGATAGGCTTGGTAATATAGTCGTCGGCACCTACGTCAAAGGCGGCCACTTCAGAGTATTCTTCGGAGCGGGCTGTGAGATAGAGAATATACGTTTGACGCAGTTCGGGAATACTACGCAACTGGCGACCCGCTTCAATACCGTCTAAGTGCGGCATCATAATGTCGAGAACAACCAGTTCGGGCAGGTAGGTCCTGGCTACTTCGATAGCCTTACGTCCATCGGTAGCCGTTCTAACGTCATACCCTTCTTTAACGAGGTTGTATTCTAAAAGCTCAACGATATCGGCATCATCGTCAACAACCAGAACACGGTGAAGAGGTTGAGCAGATTTGGCAGCACTCATAAGCAGTAAGTTTAATGGGGACGCGCCCACCTAACGTTTGGAAGCCGAACGATCGTCTGTACGAAAGGTACGCGGCTTATTCGCTACGCTACGCTGAGCAAAGTTAACCTTAACAATAATTTAACAGATTACCGGAATACCTATCCTCAGCCAAATAACTCGTTATCAGTTATTTAAATAACAAAACAGCCTCTCACGTTCATAGTGAGGAGGCAGATAACCGTTTGATGGATGCCGCTACATTACGCGTCGGTATCAGTTTTGTCCTGTACGATAAAGAAAATAACGTTTCCCCCCTTAACAGCGTTACAACCCTATTATGAACCCAAGCTCACCAGAAGTAAGATTCCCTCTCTACGCCCGCATAGCTGCCATTCTGATTTCGATGGTTATTCTGGTGTACGGCCTGCATACGTTACAAGGTTTGCTGATACCGCTGGTATTCGCCATCCTGTTTGCCGTATTGCTGTTGCCATTGGCCAGGCGACTCGAAAGCTGGGGTGTACCCCGTATTCTGGCCGTGTTACTGTGTCTGATACTGACACTAACCGTTATTAGCGGTATTCTGTACGCAGTATCCATGCAGGTCAGCAACTTTGCCGAGGTAGTGCCGCAGTTAATCGAACGGGGAAATAAGTACCTGAATCAGATTCAGAACTATGCCGATGAGCAGTTCAACATCGACCGGAAACGACAGATAACCGAGGTTCGTAAGTACGTCAATCAGTTACTGGCCGAGGGGGGCACCATCCTGACCACTACGCTTTTGGCCACGACCAGTGCGCTGACCGATGTGTTTCTAATCCTGCTGTTCATCTTTTTCTTCCTGCTGTATCGCGATTTTTTCCGGTCTTTCTTCTACAAAGCGTTTCACACTACCCGCCAGTCTAAAATTGATTCGATCATGGGCGAAGTCAGCCGGGTAGTCAAAGACTACTTAGCGGGGCTGGCACTGGTTATTCTGGTAACGGGTACGCTGATGACCGTTGGTCTGCTGATTCTGGGCGTTGACTACGCCGTATTCTTCGGTTTCTTCGGAGCCAGCCTGGT
>JACMPG010000180.1 GCA_014377625.1 Spirosoma sp. | reverse complement strand
GTTTTGCTGATCAAAGTAATTATCACTGGCAATGCCCTCCGGCGTTCGGCGGTGGGTAGCCTGCCGCAGGTGCCGCCATGTCAGGCTCAGCCCTTTCAGCGTCGTGCGAATTCCGGCCCGTATGTCGTGGAAATAAGTCATTGTTTGTCAATGAGTGAGTGAGTGAATACCTCCAGCGTCAGCAACTATTCGCTCATTCACTCATTCGCAATTAATGAAGGGTACCGCGCGGGGTCGGCTTCGCTCATAAGTTCGTACACGGCCTCAATTACGTCGTCTGCGCTGGGTTTCGAGAAATAATCACCATCGGAGCCGTAGGGCGGGCGGTGCGCTTTGGCGGGTAACGTACGCGGGGCAGAATCCAGGTACCGATACGCGTTCTGCCCCTCAATGACCTGTTGTAACATATAGGCTGATGCCCCACCCGGTACATCTTCGTCGGTAAATACTACCCGGTTCGTTTTTTTGATTGATTCGGCAATGGCTCCGTAGCGGTCAAAAGGCAACAGTGTTTGTACGTCGATGACTTCTACGTCGATGTGCATAGCCGCCAGTTGCGTAGCGGCTTCCAGCACAATGCGGCACATACTGCCGTAAGTCACCACCGTTACGTCGGTGCCGGGCCGCAGAATTTCCGGAACGCCCAGCGGCAGACAGAACTCAGCGAGGTTATCGGGCAGTTTTTCCTTGAGCCGGTAGCCGTTCAGCGACTCGATGAGCAGGGCCGGGTCGTCGCCTGCCATGAGCGTATTATAAAATCCGGCCGCTTGGGTCATGTTGCGCGGCACCAGTACGTGCATTCCCCGCAAACTGCCGAGCATGGCTCCCATCGGCGACCCCGAATGCCAGATGCCTTCGAGCCGATGGCCCCGTGTTCTGACAATGAGCGGGGCTTTCTGCCCGCCTTTGGTGCGGTATTGAAGCGTAGCCAGATCATCGGTCAGGGTAGCCAGGGCGTAGTAGATATAATCGAAATACTGAATCTCGACAATGGGCCGCAGCCCGCGCATAGCCAATCCAATGCCCTGCCCAATAATTGTGGTTTCGCGGATGCCGGTATCGGTAATACGTATCTCGCCGTATTTCTCCTGCAAACCCGCAAATCCCTGGTTCACGTCGCCAATCTGCCCCACGTCTTCGCCCAGCGCTATGGCCCGCACGTCACGGTCGAACAAGCTGTCGAAATATCGCTGCATCAGCACGTAGCCATCTACCAGCGGGCTGTCGTCGGAATACTGCGCCGGAACGCCCTCAATCAACATCGGCGACTCCGGCGACTGGCTATACAGGTGCGAGCTGTAATGGTCGTCATTAGCGGCATTGGTCCGGGTCAGCCATTGCTGCAACCCCTCCCGCGCCAGACCCGTATCGGCCCGCAACAGGCGCAGCGCTTTGCGTACCGCCGAGGTAGCATCGCGCCGGAGGGCGGTCGTGTTTTTGCGCAGGTCCTCACGAATAGCCATCAACTCATTCGATTTGGGGCTGTTGCGGGCCGTCCGCTGCAACACCTCCAGAGCCTCGTCATAATCTTCTTTCATCGACTGCTGATAGGCGTTCCAGGCTTCGGTGCGGGCCTGCCGGGCCACCTGTTTCGCTTCGGCGTCGATGGTATCCAGTTCGTCGTTAGTAGCGTATCCGTTCTGCAAAATCCACTGCCGAAACACTTGGTTGCAGTCGTGTTCGGCTTCCCAGCGCAGGCGTTCCTTCGATTTGTAGCGTTCATGCGAGCCGGACGTCGAGTGTCCCTGCGGCTGAGTCAGCTCCTGCACGTGTACCAGTACCGGCACCTGTTCATCGCGGCAGACCTGCGCAGCCTGTTGATACGTTTCCAGCAGGGCTACGTAATCCCAGCCTTTGACGGTAAAAATCTCAAACCCACGCTCGTCGGGCGTATCGCGCTGAAAACCGGCCATCGCTCTCGAAATACTGCCTTTGGTGGTCTGGTATTCTACCGGTACCGAAATACCATAGCCATCGTCCCAGACCGACATCAGCAGGGGTACCTGGAGCACACCAGCAGCATTCATCGTTTCCCAGAACATACCCTGCGAGGTCGATGCGTCGCCGATGGTGCCGAATACGATTTCGTTGCCGCCGTGCGAGAAGTCCGTCATGCCGTTCAGGGCGGGGTTGTGGCGAAAGAGTTTAGAAGCATAAGCCAGACCCAGCGAGCGCGGCACCTGACCAGCGGTGGGGGCAATATCACAAACGGAATTGTACTCGTCGGTCTGCGACTGCCATAGACCCTGCCCGTCGAGCCAGCGGGTGGCAAAGTGGCCGTTCATGGAGCGACCCGCTGTATTAGGCTCGCGGATTACGCTGGTATCGGCGTAGAGCTGGGCAAAGAATTCGGTCCATTTTACGCCCCCCAGCGCGGCCACTAACGTCTGATCGCGGTAATAGCCGGAGCGGTAATCGCCCCGGGCAAAGACACGGGCAACCGCGAGCTGCGCCAGCTCCTTGCCGTCGCCAAAGATGCCAAATTTGGCCCGTCCGCCCATCACATCGCGCCGACCCAGCAAACTAACCTGTCGACTTTCGCAGGCTAATCGGTAATCGAGCAGGATTTTTTCGCGGTTGAGCGTATCGGTCTGGTGGAGTTGTTCGTTTACTGTCACGGCGGCAGTGCAGGTTAAATAAGGAACAGATTTAATTTGTCGATGAAGTAATTGCCGTTGGTTACAGGTCATCGTTTCCCGGCAGTTAAAGTAAGATAAAACCTTTCAGTTTTCAAAAAAAACGATTTCGTCCGTTTCTTTGTTGACCTGAGCAAAACTATAGGAACTTTGGCAAAATGTTTGCGGTAAGCAGGTTTCAACCAGTATAGTATCATAACAACCAAATCATAACTCCGTTTAGTCCGATGAAAAAGTTATTTTCACTTTTCGTAGCTTTCTTTGTGTTAATCGCCGTCAGCTACGCCCAGAAAGGGAACATGAAATTCGCCAGCGAAACGCACGATTTTGGCAAAATTGAGCAGGGTAAACCTGTTACCTACGTGTTCGAGTTTAAAAACACGGGTACTGATCCTGTCGTTATCAACGATGCACAGGCAACCTGCGGCTGCACCAAACCAAGCTGGACGCGTGAAGCCATCATGCCAGGTAAAACCGGGACGCTTTCTGCTACGTACAATGCAGCCGCTATGGGACCCTTCAACAAAGGAATTACGGTAATGAGCAACGCAGAAGCTGGCCAGACAACATTATATCTGAAAGGCGAAGTGGTTGGTCAAAAAGAGGCCGAAACCGCCACTGCGCCTGCTAAGACTGTTAAGAAAAGCACAAAGTCGTAGCACTGATCCGCTAAATGGCTTTCACATTAGTAAGGCCCCCGGTTTGATCCGGGGGCCTTTTTTCGTATATTCCGAAACTGAAACGCGGGGTGGCCGTCT